>JAFGWW010000292.1 GCA_016936955.1 Planctomycetota bacterium
CTCCGCCGAAAAGGTTGCCGTTGCTTCTTGCTGGGTCGCGTAATCCTCTGCGCACTCATTACTCCAGATCGAAAGTTTCGAGCCACTTCGGAACCACCACGTCCCACCCGGTCTTTTCCGCAAGGTGGTCGCGGAAAGCTTTCTGCGCTGAGGGTTCGCCGTGGGTTATGAATACCTTGCGCGGCGGGGTGTTCAGGCTGGTGACCCATTCGGTCATCTCGTTGCGGTCGGCGTGGCCGGAGAAGCCGTGGATCTGGCGGATGCCGGCGCGGACGGAGAACATCTTGCCGAGGATTCGCACCTCTTTGCTGTTGCCGTTGAGGATGTTGCGCCCGAGGGTTCCGTTGGCCTGATAGCCCACAAAGAGGATGGTGTTTTCCGGATACTGGATGTTATGAACCAGATGGTGCTTGATGCGGCCGCCGGTACACATTCCCGAACCGGCGATGATGATGGCCGAGCCTTTGATAAAGTTGATCGACTTGGAGGTGTCCACCGTGCGCACGAGCTTGAGCCCCGGCATGTCGAAAGGCGAACGCCCTTCATGGACCATGGAGATTGCGTCCTCGTCGTACATCTCCATATGCTGCTGGAAGACCTTGGTGACGGAGACGGCCATGGGGCTGTCGAGGAAGGTCATGATCTTGGGGATGCGCTTCTCGCGTTGCAGGGCGCTGAGATGGTAAAGCAGTTCCTGGGAGCGTTCCACCGCGAATGCGGGGATGACGATATTGCCGCGCTTCTCTATTGTGGCGTTGATTACGTCGGCGAGCACGCTCGCCACATCGTCCTCCTCCGGGTGGGTGCGGTCGCCGTAGGTGGATTCCATAACCACATAGTCGGCGAACTCGAAGGTGGCCGGGTCGCGGAGGATCGGCTTGTCCTTGCGGCCGATGTCGCCCGAGAAGAGGATAACCCTTTTTTCTCCGCCTTCCTCGACGGTTACGGTAACCATGCTGGAGCCGAGGATGTGGCCGGCATCATGGAAGACGGCGCTGACGCCATCGGCAATCTGCGCCGTTTGGCCGTAACCAACGCCCTTGAAGAGCGGGGTCACCTTCTCGGCGTCGTCGACGGTATAGAGGGGGAGCACCGGCCGGGGCGGTACGCGGCCTTCCTTCATGTGACGCTTGGTTTTGAACTTAGCGTCTTCTTCGTGCATGTGGCCGCTGTCGAGCATGACGATGCGCGCGATCTCGGCCGTCGCGGTCGTGGCGTGGATATTGCCCTTGAACCCTTCCCGAACCAGCTTGGGCAAAAGGCCGCAGTGGTCGAGGTGGCCGTGGGTCAGGATTATGGCGTCGATCTCGTGGGCGCGCTGGGGGAAAGGATCCCAGTTCCTGTCGCTCAGGTCGCGTCCCTGGTAAAGGCCGCAGTCGATGAGGATCTTCTTCCCCTTTGCCTCAAGCAGATACTGGGAGCCGGTAACCGTTTCTGTTGCACCAAAGAAGTGGAGTTTGATATTCATACGCTCTTCCTGTTATGCGAGAAATTGGATCATGCTATTTTCGCGGTGGGACGGAAAAGTGCAAGCAATATCATGGCCGCTCCGAGTGAAACCCGGGGCGGCCATTAAAATATTCTGGTAATGTAGGTGAACCCCCCCCCGCTCATCCTGAGCTTGTCGAAGGATAAACGGCGCAGCTCGCTTCTCATTCGCACTTTAGCTGACTGGCTACTCAGCCTTATCTTTTTTCTCTTCCTTATCTACCTTGTCCTCTTTTCCCTCTCCCTCTTTTGCTGCCTCTTTCTTTTCCTTATATACGCGCACGTAGTCGATGATATATTTCTGGGGCAGGATCTTGTCGTCGATCTTGCCGCCCCAGTTGCCGCCCAGTGCGAAATTAAGCAGCAGATACTGGGGCTGGCGGAAGGGATTTTCCGGCCCCTTTCCGGCTTTGTCGATTTTGAAGGTGTGATACTTGGTCTTGTCGAGATAGAAATCTATCTTCTCTTCGTTCCATTCGATGGCAAATATGTGGAACTGCTCAAAGGGGCGGAAGGAGCAGGTTTTCTTGCCGTTCTGCAAATGTTTACCTTCGCCATAATAATGCACCGTGCCGTGGATGTCGTCGCGGTCCTTGCCGACATATTCCATGATGTCGATCTCGCCGCATTTGGGCCAGCCCACGTCCTTGATCTTGTCCCCCAGCATCCATGCCGCCGGCCACACTCCCTTGCCCTGGGGCAGTTTGGCGCGGATCTCGACCCGCCCGTATTGCCAACTCATCTTGTCCCGCGTATTGATGCTCGCCGATGTATAGTGTGCCATCTCCTGATGGCGGCGCTTGTTCTTCGATTTAAAATCAAGCTTCTCGTTTTTGAATTCTTCCTTACGCGCCTCCAGAATCAGCTTCCCGTCTTCGATCCGCGCGTTCTCTGGCCGCGCCTTGGTATAATATTGCTCTTCATTATTCCGGAGAAAACCTTCCTCATACTGCCAGACATCCGTGTTGATGGTATCGCCGTCGAACTCGTCGCTCCATACCAATTCCCACTCCCCCGCCGCCATCGGCGCCGCGAGAAACGTTCCCAGAAGAATAGCCCATGATATTATCCGCCCACTCATTCATCACCTCCTGCTGCCAGCCCATCAAGTCGAAAGGAGAATCGCCATTATTTTATTCTGAAAACAAGGATACGATAGGGAGGCGATTAGGCAAGCAATTATCTCGAGCTAAAGCCAGCCTTGAAAAAACGCTTTATCCGGCCAAAGTTGATGAAGCAGGGTAATCAGGTTATGGGACTGCCTTGTCGGCTCCCTTTCCTGCATGCTTTGCGTAAATGAACGATAATAAAAAAGCCCGGTTTTTCGCCGGGCTTTGTCATGCAGGGTTTTTCGTGCTATCAGCACAGTTCCATCTCAAGCGAAAAGCCATCACCCTCATTGCCGAGGAGAAGGCCAATATCAGATAACGGGTAGGACTTCCCGTCTACGGTTGCGTTTTCGCCGCAGTCTCCGTGGACCAGCAGGCGGAAAGCGGTACGCTTGAATTCTGGGTATCCTGCGCCGGTGCAGCTTGCGGTCATGGTAAGCTTGTTCTCGCTGCGCTCTACCTTGAATACTGTCTTTAAGAAAGAGCCCTTGTTGAAGGCGAAGGTAAGGCCATCGTCTTCGCAGAGGGTGCTCTCGGTTACGCCGTCTTCCGTCGGAACATAGAGATGAAGGTCGATAACCTCGGGCTGGTATCCCATCATGCTTTCTGGGGCTTTTTCATACATGGGGATAACCGCCCCGCCCTTGACGAATACGGGTATGCTCTCGGGCGGCGTGTCGGCATGTATGGTCTTGCCGCCGGAGAAAGTCTTGTCTGAACCGAACTCATACCACGTGCCTTCCGGAAGATAGACCGGGCGCTTGGTTGCGTAAGGCTCGTAAACGGGGGCGACAAGAATTGCATCTCCCAAGGTGAACTGGTCGTCTACTTCGCGTGCACCCCTGTCGTACTGGTTGGAGTAAACGAGTGGGCGCTGGATCGGCGCGCCGGTCTCGGATGATTCGAAAAATACCGAGTAGAGATAAGGCATGAGGCGGTAGCGCGTCGATATTGCCTCACGTACCAGTTTTTCGGTTTCGGGGCCAAATGACCACGGATACTGGTCCTTGTTGCCGGCGCAGCTGTGGTTGCGGAAAAAGGGGGTGAAGGCGGCGCACTGGTACCAGCGTACGAGGAGCTCGGGGTTGCTGCTTTCGGCAAAGCCGCCTACGTCCGCGCCGATAAAAGGCAGGCCTGAGACGCCGAGGCCGTTGGCCATGGTTATGCTCATCTTGAGATGGTCCCAGCGGCTGAAGTTGTCGCCCATCCAGTTTGCGGCTACGCGCTGGATGCCGGAGAAGCCGGCGCGGCTCAGGACAAAAGTGCGCCGGTCGGGCATGGCCTTGAGCAGCCCTTCGACCGTTCCCATCGCCATGAGGAAAGCGTACTGGTTGTGGTATTTCTCGTGCGGTTCCTTGCCGTGGTTAAAGCGCATCTCATAGCATGAAATATCGCCGGTGGCAGGTTCGTTCATGTCGTTCCAGATGCCTGCGATGCCGGATGCGACATGCGCCGCATTGCGCTCGCCCCACCACGCGCGCCCTTCGGCCGTGGAGAAGTCGGGGAAGGCTGTCCTGCCGGGCCAGACCTGCCCGTTATAAATCGCACCGCCCTCGGTCTTGCAGAAAATCTCTTTCTTCACCCCGTCATCGAAAACCTCATAGCCCGGTTCATGCTTTACGCCGGGGTCGACGATGGTGATAAGCCCAATCTTGTAATCTTCCCGCAGGCTCTTGAATAGCGCGGCCGGATCTGGGAAGAGCTTGTCATTCCACGTGAATACGCGATAGCCGTTCATATAGTCGATGTCGAGCCAGAGCACGTCGCAGGGGATATCCTTCTCGCGGTATTTGTTCGCAAGACCAAGCACCTGCTCCTGATTGTAGTAATGCCAGCGGCACTGGTGGTGGCCAAGGGCCCACACAGGCGGCGCGGAGATGCGGCCGGTCAGGGTCGTGTAGGCGCCCAGAATTTCCGGAATGCCAGGGCCGGCAAATATGTATTCGGTGTAGGAGCCGCCGTCAAAACAGATCCGGTAATGCCTGTTCTGGGTAAAGTCATAATGGCCGCGGTAGCTGTTATCGATAAAGAAACCTCCCGCGGCCCCGGTGTCTTGATCCATATGGTAATAGAAAGGGATGCTGATGTAATAAGGATCAAAGGCGTCGCTGGCCGGGTCATTCTTCGGGTCGTTCTGTGAAGCGGTCTTGAATTCTCCGGCTGAGGAAGGGTTCAGGATATCGAGGTTCCAGAGAGTGTAGTCGCGGCCGCGGCGGTTTGAGGAGCCGGTCTTTTCGCCAAGGCCGATGATTGCGTCATCGCGCAGGCAGGTACGCTCGGTTACGAAGTGGTCGTTGATGACGCCGTATGCCCTGCCGGAGCCGTTTGCGTCGCAGCGGGTGTTCAGGATTACTGAGCCATCCTTGCGGGTAGCAAAGAGTCCGAAAGGCGCATTCTTGACCGCGAGAGTCATCTCCGAAGTGGTAACCTCGAGAGACGAGTCAGTCTCCTTTACTTCGAATTCAATGACAGGGAACTCTGTCTGGCAAACCGCATGGGTGGGCGATTCGTCAAAGACTCCGTTACGGCTGATCTTTACGCGCATCACATCCGGCGCAAGGACATCAATGCGCAGCTGTTCGGTTTCAACATTTACCTGCACGCCCTTGTCGGTTTTTTCCCAACCGGAAACTTTCTGGAAATAGGTCACATATCTGTCGTTGAATGTTTCTGGCATAAGCTACCTTTCAATGATTAATAATTTTACAGAGCAACAGGGTATAGCAGTATATGCTTCATGTCAAGTGACTTGGATTCATCTGTTACTTTCCGGATAATTGTGAACAGCTCTGATCTCCACATTCCGGGAGGATTGACCGGAACGCATCGGTTTTCCCTTTGACTGTGCCGATCAGTGGCTTTTGCGGAAGGCGTAACGGCTGGGGGCTATGCCTTTGGCGGCTTTGAATTGGCGACTGAAAAGATAAATGTCGGAGTAGCCCAGTTCCTGCGCCGCTTCGCTTACGGTGGCTCCGCTGAGAATAAGCGCTGCGGCCTGATGAATCCTCTGCTCAAGCAGCCAGTGCCTCGGTGAGCATTTGAAGGTGCGGTGGAAGATCCTGCGGAAGTAATCGGGGGAGAAGTTCAGCACCCGGGCAAGGTCGTTCGGCGATGGCCTGCGTTTGATATGCTCATGAATGTAAGCGATAAGCTTTCCCCGTTCTCCCGCGCTCAGTACGCGCCCTGCAACCACCTCATCCTCTTCGGTGATCTCTGTAAAGAGAAGATAGAGCAGGCGCTTGCATCTCTCTTCGCGCAGAGAATGTTTGCAGAGAGCGTCGTTGAGCATGGTCTGGGAGTAATGAAGAAGATGTCCGGCATTCTCTACGACGTGGGCTGATTTGGCAAAACCGAAAAACTTTTCGCCGCTGCAGAGTGAAAAACGGAAGTTTATCATTCGCAAGAAGCGCTCTCCGGGGAAGTATCTGAAAGAGTGCGGGGTGTTGGGACGTAACCAGATTAGAGAGCCTGGCCTGAGGTGGTATTCTGTGTTATCGAATCCTGCGATATAACCTCCGGCAACTGTATAATTGAGTATATGCTGGTTGGTTATCCTCTTGTCGAAACCGAAATATGGACGCGAGGTATGCAGCGTATTGGTATGGCTTATAAGTGTTGTCTTCTCGCTGGAGAGGGCTTTAAGCCAGGAATTATTGTCGTTGATATTTTTCATAATACACCATTAAGTGCAAAATATTAACCATCCCGGGACATGGACACTGGTGTTTAACAATCTATAATATAGGTTAAATACGCGGCATATTCAATAACTGATCAAGCCAATATGGAGATTTAACCCATGAGTAATACACCCACACAAAGCAAACCGAATATAATCTGGATCATGGCCGACGATATGGGTTATAGCGATATAGGATGTTTTGGCGGAGAGATAAATACCCCCAATCTCGATGCTCTTGCGGCCGACGGTTTGCGCATGAGCCATATGTATAACTGCGCCCGCTGTTGCCCGACCCGGGCGTCGCTGATGACCGGCCTTTATCCCCATCAGGCGGGGGTTGGCCATATGATCAGGAATCTTGGTGTACCGCCATATCAGGGATACCTGCGCGACGATTGCGCAACCATCCCGGAACTTCTCCAGCAGGCAGGCTTTCGTACGCTTATGTCCGGCAAGTGGCATGTGGCCGGACTTTATAAGCCCAATGCGCCGGAGGAATGGAAGCGCGATGCGGGCACGGAAGGCTTTTCTCTTCCCACGCAGCGGGGGTTCGATCGTTACTACGGAACTCTCGGCGGTGCGGGAAGTTATTTCAATCCCCCGACTTTGATGAGAGACGAAACGTTTATCGATCCCGAGGGCGAGGATTATTATCTTACCGACGCGATAAGTTCTGAAGCTGTGAAGATGATCGGTGAGTCTCTTGACGAAGACGCGTCACGTCCGTTCTTCCTCTACATGGCCTATACCGCGCCGCATTGGCCGTTGCACGCCAAATCCGAGGATATCGAGAGATATCGCGGGCGCTACGACTGCGGCTGGGATGTCCTGCGCGAGGAGCGCACGAAACGGCTGCATGAATCGGGACTGATAAACGAAGAGTGGGAGTTGAGCCCACGCGACCCCGAGAGCCGTCCCTGGGAGGAAGCGGAGCATAAGGAATGGGAGAGCCTGCGCATGGCGGTATATTCCGCCCAGATAGAATCCATGGACCGTGGCATTGGCATGGTGGTTGACGAGTTGAAGAAGCGCGGCGTTTTTGATAACACCCTGATAGTGTTCCTCAGCGATAACGGCGGTTGCGCGGAATATCTCCGCGAGGATGGGGATGAAGGGGGGTGGCCGGAATGTTACAACCTGCCTACCGGCAAGGGGACGATGTGCCGGGTAGGGAATAATCCTGACCGCGACCCTGGGCCGGCCGAGACGTTCATGAGTTATGATCTTCCGTGGGCAAACGCGTCCAATGCGCCTTTCCGTCTGTTCAAATGCTGGGTTCATGAGGGCGGTATATCAACGCCGCTGATTGCCCACTGGCCCCAAACAATCAAGGCTGGCTCTATGGACCATACGGCGGCGCACATTATGGATCTCGGCGCGACCGCTCTCGATATGGCTGGGGTCGAACATCCGGAAACTTACAAGGGCAACAGGATACAGCCCCTTGAGGGAGTAAGCCTGCTTCCCATATTCAAGGGCCATAATATCGAGCGTGAAAAGCCCATATTCTGGGAGCATCTCAAATCGCGGGCGGTGCGGGAAGGCAAATGGAAACTGGTACTCGACCGGCGGAGAGAGGTTTGGGAGCTTTATGATATCGAGGCCGACCGTACCGAGCTTAATGATCTTTCGGCCCAGAATCCGGAGGTCGTGGAGCGGCTCAAAGCCCAG
>JAFGWW010000293.1 GCA_016936955.1 Planctomycetota bacterium
CCCTCGACCTCAGCGAACAGGATAAGGCGGATAAATACCGCCGCGCCCTGCTCTGGGGCGCCAGAAGCCTCATGCAGGCGCAGATGACCGACGACGTTGACTTCATCTTTACCCCCAGCCCCGTGCGCGCAAAAGGCGGCTTCCGTACCAGCCCGGAGGACAGCAAAATCCTGCTGGGAAACATGTCCGAATCCGTCTCTGCCATGATACTGGTAAACAACCTGCTTAAAGATACTGATTACGCCACCACCGCCGACCTCGCGGCGGAGTGATTGATAATCTCCAAAAGATTAACAGCGGACGGAACGAAATATTTTACTCGCGGGATTAATTATTTAATCCCGCTTTCCGTCACTGTCATGCAGGCAATGTTCAAGAAAGCGCCCAATACTCTCCAGCAGCTCTTCCGCCTGATCATTCCTGGCCACGACTATAAATCCACTCCAGATGTCCCATTCAATGCCAAGTATCGCTTCATTGTGTGAGAAATCCTGAAATGCTTCATCCATCCCCTGCACCAACTCACCGGCAACCTGCAGGTCAAACTGCCTTACGATTGCATCCCTGAACTCCTGATATCTGCTTGCCGACAAATCATGCACCTCAACCACCCGCCTGCCGCTTGCATCCAGTTGGTATTTCACATTCACAATATTCACCCATTCAGGATAAAAGCCACATAATTCGACCCGAGACATGTGATGAAGCAAAACAAGCCCGGCCATGACAGCCGGGCTTGAATATTATGTGCGTTAATCAACTTCTTCGAGAGCTTGACTATTTCTCGATAACCACTCCGCCCTCATTACCTTCCGGGCCTTCCACATCATAGATAGCGGAGATGGGGAAGAGGCCGCTGGCGGCGGGGTCGATGAGGATCTCGACGCGACGATTGAGGCGCTTGCCGTCCTTGGTCTTATTGGAGGCGATGGGGAAGAGATCACCCCAGCCGGTGGGGTACATGCGGTTCTGTGGGTAACCGTAGCCCTTCATCGCGTTGACCACGCTGTAAGCTCTCATGAGCGACAGGTGGAGGTTATCCTTGATGCCGAACTTCTTGGCCCTGACCACGGGGTCGGAGTCGGTATGGCCGACGATGAGAAGAACGAGGTCCTCGCCCTTGAGAATGTCGGTAAGCTGGCTGAGCAGGTCACGGGACTGCTTGGAAAGCTCAAACTGGCCGGCGTCAAAAAGGTAGTCTCCGGGGAGCTGGAGCCTGTTGCCCTGAAGGACGCCGCCGAATTTCTCGGCCAGAATCTCGAGCTGGTGCTGAACCTTGTCGGAGAGGACGCTGGTATTGCGGAGCTTATCGAGCCCTTCACGCAGAACCGCGATTTTGCGGTCTCTGGCCTCGACTTCGCGCCGAAGATTGCTGATCATAACCGAAAGCTGCTCGACCTGCGCGGCAAGATCTTCATTTTCCTTTGCCTGAGCCATGATGATGGTTTTCTGCTTCTGCAACTCAGCCTTGGTTGCGGCGTCGGGTTCACATCCGGCCAACACCATGAGCCCGATGGAAGCGAAGCCTACCAGGGAAATAACCCGCCGAATGGTCATATATGCCTCCTTAAGTCCTTAACATCCGATAATGAGAATGGTTAACTAATTACTGTACCCACTTACGATTATAGGGATTGTTCTTTCAGAAAAAAGCTAATTCCTGTATTTTTCAATCAAAAACAAAAGACGCGGGCAGGAATAAATCCTTGCCCGCGCCGCATTTACACATTATTTAGACTTACTGCTGCTCGTTGTTATTTTCGCCTTCAGCCGGTGCGCCTTCGACCGTGGCTGCGTCCGCCGGAGCTGCCGGATCGACCGCAACAGCGTTCTCGGTCGGAGCGGTGGTATCGTCAGCTACCGGGGCAGAAACCACCGGAGTGCTTGACTGTCTGGGCGGCATGCCCCACCATGCGGCAGGCTTGGCGCCACTTACCTCATAATCAACAAACCCGCGGAAGAACTTGTGAACAAAGAGCGGGCCCATCTCGCGAACGGTTATCTCGTTGCTGTCGTAACCGGACGGGAGCGTATCGCTGCCTACGGTGTAGCCGTGCCAGGCGATGTTGACGTAAAGCATCATCGGGTAAAGCATGGCAAGAGCGGTTACGCCGAGGATGCCGGCCCACAGGCCATCACCCTTGGCTCTCGTAACCTGAAGCGTACGGCGTACGCTGGAACGGCCGGAGCGGCGGGCGCTGACCCTGCGGGACGCGCCGGTAGCCTCGACATCATCTTCCATCACGGCCGCAGATACGCCGGTATCGTCGCGGATGGTGAGGTCGCTTGCCCCAACCGCAGCTTCCTGAACCGTTACTTCCTGGGTGCCGACCATGTCGTCGTCCAGTGAACCGATGGCGAGATCCTCGTCCTCGAAGATAATCTCTTCGGTTCCGAGTCCGTCGGTGCCGGGTGATTCGAGCACAGGTTCGGTCGAACCACCGGTCGAGGAAAGGGCAACCTGGGTTGCGCCATCTTCGACAATGGGCTGGGTGTGGTCGGAAGCGCCTTCGAGTTCGAAGCCGTCGTCCTCGATAACCATGGTGCCGCCCGAGTCTTCCTCGATGGAGGCAACCTCAAGTTCACCGGAATCCATGGATACGGTTACGTCGCCGTCATCCGCCACGACCATGTCGTCAAGTTCGGGAACGCCCTCGTCGGCATCAACAAGCTCGACATCCTCCATCTCGAAGTCGGCTGCATCGTCGGCGAGCACGATATCTTCATCGGCGTCGACCATGACAACATCCGCATCATCGATAGAGAGCACGCCGGAATCGCCGGAGCTGGCTTTAACGCCGCTGGCGAGGTCGCGTACATCCCCTTCCTTGAACTTCATCTCACGGTCCACGCGGAAAGCACGCAGCTCGTTTGCGGCAACGAGGTCATGCAACTCGTCCTCCGCGACACTCAGAATCTGCATCGCCTCATCGAAACTTATAAAACGAGTATCAGCCACGGCGAACCTTTCTATAAATCAATACATCGAAAGTTCAGCTACAAAACTAACGTTTATCTTGCAGGGCAATAAATTTCTATTTGCCTTTTTTCAATTTATCAACAATTTTCTGGGCCTCTTCTACAGTGAAACCGCCAGTCTTGTTTTCATCCTCGAGGAACTTGTCATACTGGTAGGTTCTGCCCGAACGGAGCAGGTAGCGGCCGGCGGTGGGGCTGTAGCTCAGGATGATTTCGTTCTTGGTATCGATAAGGAAGAGGGTGGCGTCCTTAGGGCCGGTAAGGGCCATCATGCCGCCAGCCGAAGCACCCATCGCACCGCCGTCAGCAGCTTTTGCGCTGGAAGAAGTGGGACGCAAAGCCATTACCGCGATAAAAGCGCAGATCATTCCGAGCAGAAAGACCTTGACCATTTCGACTGAGCTTGTGTTTTTCATCTTGATTTCCTCCTGGCAAATTAGATACGACGTGACATATAACTCCCAATTTACCAGTAGTATACGTCAATCCTTAATTTCTTGCAAACACTATCTTCCGCATACACGGAAGAATACGGTTTAATTCTTGATCGGCAGGAATGACACATTTTCTTTAACATAAAGTCCCCCGGCCCCACAGATTTACAGTTAAAATTGATAACCGCTAACGAAAAACACTCGACATTGACCGTTCTCCGTGCATTATTGCTTTTTACTTACTACAGGAATCCGCCAATGGACGTACCCTCTTTCGCCGCTATCCAATCTCCCGAGCTTTTCTGGTTTCTCGCCGCGTGCTGTGCCCTTCTGGTAGGTTTTGCCAAATGCGGGATCAGCGGGGCCGGTATCCTCGCCGTGCCCCTGATGGCGCAGATCTTCCCCGCCGGGAAGTCAACCGGCATCCTTCTTCCCATGCTGGTCGCCGGGGACATACTGGCGGTAGTCTATTATAAGAAGCATGCGGTGTGGGGCCATGTGCTGCGTGCCCTGCCCTGGGCTATCTGCGGTGTAATCGCCGGCTGGGCCGCTATCGGGTATATACAGGAAGCAGCGGGCGGCGCGGGAATCGACGGGTATCTCAAAAAGATGATCGGATGGATCTGCCTCTCCGTTCTGGCTATGGGCTGGTGGGTTCATAAAAAAAGGACGGAAGACTCGCTCCACGTCCCCGAAAAATGGTGGTTCGCGGCGCTCATCGGCCTGCTTGGGGGCTTCATGACCATGGCGGCCAACGCGGCGGGCCCCATTTTCGTTATTTATTTCCTCTCGCTCCAGCTGCCAAAAAACGTCTTTCTCGGAACCTCGGGCTGGACCTTCCTCATCCTCAACTCGTTCAAGCTGCCCTTCAGCTATAACCTTGGGTATATAACAAAAGAAACACTGCTCTATGACCTCAAGATGCTGCCCGCCATCGCCGCCGGGGCTATACTAGGAATATTGCTGGTCAAAAAAATACCGGAGAAATGGTTCAACGTGACGGTGAAGATCCTCACCGTGGCAGCGTCGATAAAGCTCGTTTTAAGCTGAACAAGTTCGGAATGTGCGCTATTTATTCTGCCGTGCGCGATCGGTGGACACCTGCCGCGCGAAATTATCAATCATGCGCCGCGTGTTGAACTCAAGGTTTGTAAATTCAACCCCAACCTTCCACTCGCCTTCCTTGCCGGAAATGACGGAACGCCTGATAATTCCGTCAAGCACGAGGCTATCCTTGAGGCCAGGAAGTCGCAACTCGATTTTTATCTCCTCACCGAGTTCAACAGCGAGATGGGTTATGCACTGGAGGCCGGTAATTGAAAGATCCAGCACCGGCGCCATTACCGAGCGTCCCGTGCTCAGGATGCGCACGAGCGTTCCTTTTTTGGATAGCCGCGCGAAACACCCTTCGATAGCAATGCGCGAGGTCTTGCGGTCGCTGTGGGAGTCTACATATTGGTTGCGGTTAACCAGCGAGTCATGAATGTCGCTATGCCCTGCCACAAACTTGCCCTGCCGCTCAGCGCATTCGTGACACATTTCATGGCCTTCCACGTCGGCAATGTCGCTTTCGGGGAAAGACTGGCCGCAAACAGAGCAGAGTTTTTTCTTTATGCGCATTTTAGGATCGGTGGGGGCGCCGTCGTCTTCACGACCGTCCCATCCCGGTTTCCTGAAATCAAAAGCAAAATCTTCATTACTCATGTCACATTCCGCTTTCAAGCTTCGCAACATAGGTCAAAACTGTCTCAATTAGACAGCATTAACGTTACAGATGCAATATGCATTCCCGAAAAAGCTTTTGCTCCCGATAAAAGCGCAACTATCGCCATAAACGCAGCTTACAGCTGCCCCTCAATAGGTATCAGCAAAACTTCCGATGCCTTCTGCTTCATCGAACGTTTTTCCCAATATTCAAGGGAGACCTCCCTGCAGCTCTTCAGATCCAGCATAAACTGCTCCTCCATCTGCTTGCAGGTCTGCTTGTCGGACACCGCCAGATTCGCCTCGTAATTGAGAAAAAGAGCCCGTCCGTCAAGGTTTGCGCTCCCCACGGTCAGCCACTTTCCGTCAACGACCATTGTCTTTGCGTGCAGAAGCGAGGGCTGCCATTCATATATATGTACCCCTTCTTCCAGAAATTTCCCGTAATATCCTATACTCACGGTTCTTACGGTAGGCTCATCCGTCTCGCCCTGCAGAATGAGGCGCACATCGACCCCGCGCCGCGCCGCCTCGATCAGTGCGCGCGAGAGGATCAGGGGCGGGACAAAGTAGCCATTTGTAATATATATCCGCTCCTTGGCGGAATTAATCGCGAGCAGGTACATGTCGAGTATGCGGCTCGCAATCCTGTCCGGCGCCGACCACACCACGCGCGCCTTTACTCCGCCATCAAGAGGTTTTACCACATCACCACCATTGCCGTCGAAAGGAGCTTCTTTCCCCATAAGTTTCATGAGGGGCTCATCGATCGCTTTTTTCATCTGACTCACGCCGACAATAGGCAGGTCTTTCCCAAGATAATCGCGCCCGCCCTGATTCCATGACTGGACAAATACTGTCTCCGCCTCAAGTGCTACCGGCCCGGTGACATGCAGGGCCGTATCGCGCCAGAAGCCTTTGGTAACCCCGTTGCCGCCGTATTCGTCGGCCAGGTTCAGGCCTCCGAGAAAGGCTTGCCTGCCGTCGACCACAAGGATTTTGCGATGGTCGCGGTTATTGATACGCACCACGGTCCACGTGTCGCGCGGATTAAAGACCCTGATCATACCCCCTGCGTCGATAAGGCCTTTCAGATCAGTCGGTTCGAGGCCGCGGCTGCCGAAGGCATCGAAGATGAGCCGTACCTCAAGCCCCCGCGCGGCCGCCCGTTCAAGAGCCGCCACAAACTGCTTTCCCGTTTTATCCAGACGCAGGATATAGGTCTCGCAATAAACCCTTGTCTTCGCCCCGTCAATCGCCTTGAGCATCTCGGGAAAGGCCTGCTCGCCGTTTGTCAGAAGGCGGCAGCGGTTGCCCTCTATTAACGCGGAGTCGGTGATATCGTTCATTTTAAGATAAAAAGATTCGCTCCCCACCCCCTCCGAGCGCGGTGTAATGTGGAATGCGGTACGCAAAATATTCTTGGGCCTGGTGGAGAGAAAAGTGCAACCGCAAAGAGCCGGAAGTATTAATATGGAAAGCAAAAGCAGATATCGGCGCGACATGAAAGACCCTCGTAATTTTAATTGCAGAGCCAAAAGCCCGACGGATTTAACCATTTTATCCGGAATTTGGCAACATCAGAAAATAAGCGGTCTCTTCCGGCATCGCAAAAAATATAAGTTAAACCCTTGACAGGAAAGGCGATTGATCTATCATTGTCTAGCATTGGGGTTGAATCGGAGGCAGCCGCGCAGGAACGGCGAAAATGTTCCGGGAACAAGATGCGGATAAAGTCGGAAGTTTTCGATTGACAACAGGCAACCCTAGTAGTCATAATATTTTGTAAGACATAAGGCAGACTATACCGCAAACAGGATTTCAGATTAAAAGGCCACTCGCACAAGCGAGGCTATTTTGGAAACCGAAACGGTATAAGTATTTAAACAGGGCCATGTACCAGGGGGATACTCGTGACTAAGAATGATATGGTTCTCAGGATCGCCAAAGAGATGGGCATGCGTCAGACCGACATCAAGCGCATCGTCCAGATGACGCTTGACGGAATCATCGACGTACTTGCAGACAAGCAGCGCCTTGAGCTGAGGAACTTCGGCGTATTCGAAGTCCGCACCCGCAAGCCGCGCAAAGCCCGCAACCCGAGAACCGGCCAGGAAGTCATGGTTCCGCAGCGCAAGGTTGTAACCTTCAAGCCCGGCAAGCTGATGGAAGAGCGCATCTATAATGAAAAGACCGGTGATGCCGCCGCCCCAGCCCCGGCTCCGATGAATTCCGAAGACAGCTCTGACGACAGCGATATTTAAATTTTGCGTTGTCATACATCAAAAGCAAAAAGCCCTTTCATCGAAAGGGCTTTTATTTTGGCGCGGTAAAGTTTTCCACAGCTTATCCAGCCATGAGGGAAGCAAGCACGTCCTCTTCCTTGGCATCGACCATCACATCGGCCTCCATCCCAAGGTCAGCCGCCGCCATATCCACAACCTCCGGCGCGATCTTTTTCTGCCCAAACCCATATGCCGTAGTAAGTGAGAGTTCACAAAGGCGGTTTATGTTGCGCGGCACACCGGCGGAGTAATCATGTATACGGTCGGCCGCATGGCGCGTGAATATCCCGCTCTGGCACCCGGCGGCCTTGAGTCGGTAAAGGATATATTTCTTCGTGTCGTCCGCATTCAGGGCTTCAATCCTGATCTTCAATGAAAGATGGGACTCAAAGTCGCTGGCGGCAAGCATCTTCGGTTCAAGCGAATCCTGCCCGGCCAGAAGCAGATCCAGGGCGCGCCGCCCCTTGAATTCCACATTGAGAAGCATTCTCAAATCTTCCAGCAATGCGATATCACTTACCGTATGGACGTCATCAACGATAACGCATACCGGCTTGTCGAGCGAACTGAGGGCGGAGAGCCGGCGGACAAGAATCTCGGCCGGGGTGGCGCCGGATAAATCCATATCCCCGCCAAGGAGCGAACCTATCATGCCAAGCACGCCATCCTTCACTCCGGAAGGATTGGGAATGTAGGCGCAGGCCCAGCCCGTCTGCTCAAGCTCGTCCATCACGATGCGCAGCAGTTCGGTCTTTCCCGTTCCCGCAAGCCCGGTAAGGCAGGCCGCACCCTGATGCGTATTCATGGCGTAGCGAAGCTTGGCAAGGGAGAGCATGGCCGAGTCGTGGGGAACGAAAAAGTTCAGCCCATGACTGTTATCGAAAGGTCTCTCTCTCATGCCCCAGAATGACAGATACATATTACTCCTCGCAACTTAAACAATCGGCCTCTCGTCATCAGACATATCATCCCCGCCGTAATCTTCTTCGGGAGGAGGCGTGTCGTGCTCGTCACCGTTGTCCTCTTCGTGCACATCAGCCATGCCATATCCGTACCCGTAGCCTTTCGCGTAATACTGGCCGTGATAATATTGATAACGGTACAGGTAATTCGGCAGGAAGTATTTCATAAAGGTAAGGATCACGCCGATCACCTCGACACCGACCTCGTTCATGCTGTTGATCGCATGGGTAATCGATTCCCGCTGGGTCTTGAGGCAGCGTATAACCATGATCACGCCACCGACCAGAGGGCCGAGAATAGCGGGGTCGGAGGTAGAGAGGCAGGGACAGGAGTCCATTACCACAAAATCAAAACTCGCGTGCAGGCGCTCGATAAGTTCGCGCGCTTTCGAGGATTCGAGATAATCGGTGCCGTTGGCGTATTCGCGCTTGGCCGCCAGAACGTAGAGGTTATCCTCGCGGCTGAAAATGATTGCGTCCTCCGGTTCGCACTTGCCGCGAAGCGCGGAGACTACATCGTAATCAACTTTGGGCAAGCCCAGCATGCGGTGCAGTCTCGGGCGGCGAAGGTCAAAGTCCACAAGCAGAATCTTCTTCTTGTTCCTCTTACTGAAAGACAGGGCGAGGTTGAGCGCCGTATTCGACTTGCCTTCATTGTGATGGCAGCTGGTCAGGAGAATGGAGTTTTTCTCCAACTCCATCGACTGAAGGCGCGTGCGCAGAATACGGTATTCTTCCGCGATCTGGCTGCGGCTGTCGATAGGGTGATGGGCAAAGCGCTCGACAGTCGTGATGCGGTTAAGGTCGATAGGCTTGACCTTGACCTTTGTTGGCGCCAGCGAAGCATTGTCGCTCTCCGCAACGGGGGCTTCAACGCGTACAGGCTGCGGCGCAGCCGGAGCAGCCGCAGGCGAAGCAAAGGGCGCGGGGCCGAGTCCGCCGTCCTGCATCAATTTTCTGAAAGCATCATCAACACTCATTTTACATCACCAGTCTTTTTATCCATGTCCACGGTACTTTCGGGTTTCATATTCTCAACGCTCTCGGTCTTGGGGCCTACACCAAGCATTCTCTTGAGCTTACCGGCGTAGGGGTCAAGATATCCCATAAGCCACAGAATAACCCCAACGAGCAGAAGGAGACAGAAGGCCAGGATCAGGTTCTGCTTCCACTTCTTGATACTTCGCATCTTGCTCCGCATGTGGGCAGGCTCTGGCGTTTTCTCGTCAATCGGAACGGGGAAGATCTCAAAGCGCCTGCGGCTTCCGAAGAGGCTCAGCTTCTTGAGTATCCGCTCGCCAGTTTCGCGGTCAGCAAAATCGAACTCGGGGATGGTGCCGAGTACCGGCAAGCCGAGGTAACGCTTCACGTCATCCACCGTCTTGACTGAGTGGTCGGTATATTCCATCAGGAAAACCGCGCCCGCCGCCGAGACCATACCGATCAGAAGCGCCATCGCAAGAACCAGCTTCTCCTGCGGGGTGTGGTGCATCAGGGGCTTGAACGCGTCGGTATATTTCTCAAAGGTCACCTCGAAGCTCTGGCTCATCTTGCGCTTCTCAAGCAGAAGCTCCATCTCGCGCTCCGCCTCGGTAAGCTTTTTGCGCAGATCACCCTGCCTGCGGTGCTTGTCCTGATACTCGCGCTGCTTCGCCATCGCGTCGACGGCTTTCTTGTTCTCCTGCTCGATAAGCTTTACGACGTAAGCACGTTCCTTGCGTATGCTCTCCAGCTCGTTTACCGTTTCGTTCAGCGATGCCTTCCACTCCCTTACCCTGGGGTTTTCGGTACGCTCAATTTCCTCGACCGTCGGGGAGGTGTTATGACGGCTGAGAGCTGCCTGGATCTGCTTTATTTCTTTCTCCAGATTTTTCACAAAAGGATGCTGCATCGTATTGCGTTCAAGCTGCTTCCTGAGCTCAAGTTCTTTCAGCACAAGCTGGCCACGCAGCGCCTGAACCTCCGGCGGGTCTTCCTTGCGGACAGTCTGGCGGATCTCGATCCAGCGTTCCTGCGGATTCGCGATCTGCTGCTCAAGGTTTTTCTTCTGCCCCTCAAGCCGGGATATGGACTGGTCAATGATCTGCAGCTTTTTCGTAAACTCGTCAATGCGTTCGATGTGGGTGCTCGCCTGCGGCAGACCAAGGAAGTCTTCGGCCCAGTAAGGATCTTCTGAGCGCTTCGGATTCTGCTCGTATACTTCAGGCTTTCTGTCAATAAAACTGAGCTGGAGTTCCTTCAGCTTCTCGAAGTCATACAGATCCTTGTTAATGCTGTCGAGCTCGGCGCTGAGGGCATCCCTCTTCTGGCGCACAAGACTAATGGTGTCGTCCCACTGGAGGCGTTCGGTGTTCCGGAACTCGCCCTCGATCATGGTATAGGCGACACGAAGCACGATATGCGATATTAGGTTGGTGCGCGGATCGTCTTCGGTCAGGTACGGGCGCTGGGTATGATAAAGATATCCCTCATACTCAATCGACATGAGATTGCCCTGGATAGGGCTCACCTTCAGGCCATCCTTGAGCTTACGCACCCAGTAACGCAGGGGATCATTCATCGCAAAAGCGTAACAAACAGTGCGCAGCTTGACCTGGATTAGCCGATTGGTGGCCAGAATTTCCTTGGTAAGTTCCCGCGACGCGTCGGCATCAAAACCACCTGCCCCCGGCGTCTTCGCTTCGACCACAAGCCGCTTGTAAAGGCTTTCAACTGCGGCCTTGCGCGCTTCACGGAAAGTGGTGACCTTACCCTCAACCGGGAAAGATTCGATGAGAGTCTTTATGTAAATGTTTCCCTTATCCTCTTCATCCCAGATCATGTTTGATCCGGAATCGTAGGCATCACCGCCCTTCAGCCCCGCCGCAATTCTGACAAGGCTCTGGGTGTCAAGGCAATTGGCCAGCCCGAGAAGGTCGACATTTTCCGAGCCGATTTCATAAAGCCGCCCGGACATGGGGATACGCTCAAGAGTTGATCCCGGACCGAAAGCAAAATCCCGCCCCTTATCCGCGAAAGGAGCAAGGTGAGCATATAGTGGTATCTCCAGAAGGCGCGCAAACTCGCGCGGATTTTTCTGCTCCAACTCGCGAATATACTCCTGCTTTACAGCATAACGCAGATTACAAGCCGCGCTCATGAGGCTTTTGTCGACCTTGAGCTTGCTTCTGATCGTATCGATAACCTGCTTAAGCGGAGCCTGCTCCACCATCCTCTTGACGAGTGGGTTGTCCATATCGCGGGACCAGACCATAATGGTCATCTCGCTCTTATACCGCTTGGGGGTAAGGTGGCCCACCCATACCCAGGCAATGAATACGGACAGGAAAACCAGCAGGATAATCCAGTATATGCGGTGGAAGATAACCCGCAAATAATCGAAGAAGGTTGCCTGAAAACTTGAAGAAGGCATTTGCTTTTTCCTATCCGTTCAATTGTCCGCAAAAACCGGGCGCCACGGCCGAAGCCTAGTAATAGGAGCTCTCGCTCTCTTTCAGCTCGTACACCGCCGGCCTGCGGCCCTTGATAGTATTTCCGGTAGCCCGGCCGTACCAGGTGCTCGCCTCTTCGTCAAGATCGCCGAGAACCTGAATGGGGGCGATGACACGCTTGGCGAACTCGATCAGCCTCTTGTCGAAGCTGGAAGGCACCCAAATAATCTGCCCCGGCCTTACCACGGGGTCGTTGCCGGTCATACCCTGGAACATCGCCGTCTTGACATTGAACACCTTCCGGCATGGCCGACTGCGATGAGGAATAATCACACTTACCGTGTCAAGCTTGGCATACTTGGAGATGGAGAACGACTCGCGTGCCCCGACCTCTGTCTCCGTTCTCAGACGCTCTTCCCGGCTCTCCTCGGCCGCAGCCTGCAGACGAGTGGAGTTGGCGCGGAATACGGCTTCGCTCAGGCGGATGGGCTGAATGCCGAGAGGGAAGCGTCCCTGGTTAGCCACCTCGCCATAAATGTAATAGTATCCGCCAGCAGCGTAGTCGATATTAACCTCGATCCGCGGCTTATCCTGAATATAAGGTGCGATGCGCTCAACAAGGGCCTCGCGGATCTGGTCGACGCTCTTGCCTTCGGCGCGGATAAGATCTTCCGTGTTAGGAATCTGGATCATGCCGTCCTGCGCAATCTCAAGAATACCGCTGAACTCCGGGTGCTCCTTGACGAGAACCTTGATCTTGTCCTTATGCCTGAGCTTGAAGGTGTCTGGCGCATCGTGATCGGGATGGCTCCCGCCATAGATCAGCTGCTTGATCGGCTGCATCCCCGCAGGCGCAAGGCCGGGGGTGAGTTTCGGACCGTCCACCCCGTCAACTCCGGTCACGGCAGAAACCGGACGGAACCCGCTCGGCATTCCGCTCTGGAGCTGAGGAAGGGGCTGAAGCTTTGGGGTATCTGAATAAGCCTGCTCGTCGCGGTCGGCTACAGCAAACTCCGGATACATCGAGAGATTGGGGCGCACCGAGGCAACCGCATACTTGTCAGCCGGGACGTAAGTCCTGCTGCTTCCCCCGCCGGAACCATAACCGTATCCACGGCTCGAGGCTGATTTTGATCCGGAACCGGGGAAGGCGCTGTCGCAGGCCATGCCCGAAACCAGCACCAAGCCAAGAATAAGGGACGATACAAATATTTTTTCTCGCATTCTCCACCTCGGATTAAGCGCACACAAAGTAATTATACAATAACACCTGCAATGATTATCGGCATTCGGAATGGGTTGACTGAACAAAAAGTGGATTTTATCGGAAGGAAAGGAGACACATAAGACGTTTACTGCAATGGAGTTATCAGCAGATAGCGATTTATTTGCCCGTCCGAAAAAAATTGCGGATTATTCAATATCGGACGTGTTCGTCAGGAGCAGGCACCGAGAATCCACTCCGCAGCCTCAACCACGGAAGGGAAACATCTTGCGTCGGGGCGGACGGCACGGCTCTTCTCCCCGTATCCGGTAAGAACCAGAATCCCACTCGCTTTTACCGTCTCGGCGCACTCAAGATCTGAGACCTTATCGCCGATCATGAATGAATTTTCGAGGTCTATATCCAGATCAGCGGCGGCTTTTTGCAGCATTCCCGGACGCGGTTTGCGGCATTCGGAATCTTTACGGTACTTCTCGACCGTCGCCTCGGGGTGATAAGGAGAGTAATAAATTCCATCAACCGTCACCCCCTCCCCGAAGAGCATGGTGCTCAGGCGGTCATTGACGGCCATAACATCTTTTTCGGTGAAATATCCGCGGGCTACGCCGGACTGGTTGGTGATGATAACAATACGGAAGCCCGCATCCTTCAGCTTCGCAAGGGCTTTTCCCGCTCCGGGGATAAGCTCAACCTCGGCGGGGTTGCTGAGGTATTTCTTCTCCACGATTACGCATCCGTCGCGGTCGAGAAAAACCGCCCTGCCCTCGTTATTTCCCATTCGTTTTCAAAGGCTCCAGAGCTTCGGCTGCTTTTGTGAAATAGTGGTATTCGTTGCGAAAGCCGTTTTTCTTGCAGAAAGCGGCGAGGCGCAGAAACCTGCGGTAAGGGTCGGCGCCGGTGGCG
>JAFGWW010000294.1 GCA_016936955.1 Planctomycetota bacterium
AAGACGCCCGTCGTCGGACTCTGGCCGAAGACGCCTCGCAGGCGGACGAGAGCCGCAAGGGTTTGTCGGTCGTTCTCAGCATGGACTCGACGGTTCAGCTGATTACCGAACGCGCGCTTAAAAAGGCAATCGAACAGTACACGCCTGAATCGGCGACGGCGGTGGTTATGGATCCTTTCACCGGCGACGTTCTTGCTATCGCAAGTTATCCGACCTTTGATCCCAACCAGCCAGCGGAGACCCCGGCGGAAAACAGGATGAACCTTGCGGTCATGTCGATCATGGAGCCGGGCAGTACCTTCAAGCCTTTCGTGCTTGCGAGCGCTCTGGATAAGGGGCTGGTAAAGCTCAACGCGAAATACGATTGCGAGAATGGGGCGTGGCGCATGGCTTGCGGGCGCGTGTTGCACGACGCCCACGGTTACGGCACGCTTACGGCGGAGATGGTTCTGGTGAAGAGTTCGAATATCGGAATCGCGAAAATTGCCGACCTGCTTCATCCGGAAGGGCTTTACAGAACCGCGCGGCATTTCGGCTTTGGCGAACTTTCCGGAATTCCAATGCGAGGCGAGCTTAAAGGCCTGCTTCACCCGTTGAACAAATGGACCGCCTACAGCATGGGTTCGGTTCCCATGGGGCAGGAGGTTGCCGTAACTCCCCTTCAGCTTGTCACCGCTTATTCATCAATCGCCAATGGCGGGGCGCTGCTCAGGCCGAGGATTGTGCGCGCCGTCCGCCACTCCGACGGCGGGATGGTCAAGGATTTCCCGGTGGTTGTGCGCGACCCGCGTGTGATCAGTCCGGAGACGGCGGCCACGATGCGGAAAGTTCTGCGCAAGGTTGTCACCGAGGGTACGGGCCGCAAGCTGCAGATGCCGGAATATCCGATCGGCGGAAAAACCGGGACAGCCCAGCTTCCCGTAAACGCGGCCGAGATCGCGGCCGGACAGAAGGGTTATTCTTCCAACAGATACGTTGCTAATTTCGTGGGCATTGCCCCTTATGATGTTCCGCGCATCGTCGTTGCCGTTGCGGTACGGGAGCCTAAGGGCGCCCACTATGGCGGCACGGTTGCGGGGCCGGTGGTAAAAGAAATCTGCCGGGATACGCTTAAATATCTTGGCGTGCCGCCGCAAAATCTCAACGTCGCTTCGCGGTAGAGGTGTTTATGGTTTTGCTCAAAAACTTGATCGAAGGTATGGACGGTGTGACGCTGGCGGGAGACGCCGGTGTTGATGTCTCGTCGATAACCTGCGACAGCCGCAAAGCCTGTGCGGGTGCTCTCTTCGCGGCTCTGCCCGGCGTCAAGACCGACGGGGCGGAGTATGCCAGAGACGCCGTCGCCGCTGGCGCGGTTGCGGTGCTTGCGGGATCCGAAATTGACAGCCTCGGCGTGCCTGTAATGGTCGCAGAAAATCCGAGAAAGGCGTTCGCCCTGATTGCTTCCGCTTTTTACGGCGCACCGTCGAAAAAGCTCAAGCTGATCGGCATTACCGGAACCAACGGAAAAACTACCGTTGCTTACGGCCTGCGCCACGTGATCCGCAAACTCGGCCACCGGGTCGGTATGCTCGGAACCATAGAATACGACAACGGCAGAGAAGCGATTGCTGCGCCGCTGACCACCCCTCAGTGCGACGAGTTCAGCCGCATTCTTTCCGAGATGGTGGAGGCAGGAGCTTCTTATGCGATTGCCGAGGTGTCGAGCCACTCGCTGAGTCAGGACCGAGTTGTGGGGCACGAGTTTGCCTGCGGCATATTCACAAACCTGACCCGCGACCATCTCGATTATCATGGCGACATGAAGAATTATATGGAGGCAAAACGCATTCTCTTTACAAGCCTGCCGGAAGGCGCGTGCGCTGTTGTTAATGGCGAAGACCCGGCGGCCGATGAGATGCTTCGTGGCATCGCCGCAAGCCCGGTAAGTTACGGCTTTGAAAAAACGGATGACGTGCGTGGTGAAATTATGAAGTCTGGCCTGGGCGGTTCGGAGGTAATGATTTCGAAGGGCGCTTGGAGTGGAACTTTGCGGACTCCGCTGGTCGGCCGCTATAATATGGAAAATTGCCTTGCCATAATTGCGGGTGCCCTCAGCGTCGGCCTCGATGGTGAGGCGGTTCTTGAGGCGCTCAGAGATTTTACCGGTGCTCCCGGAAGGTTGCAGCGTTTCTCTTCCGAAGACGGGGTAACTGTTTTCGTTGATTATGCCCATACCGACGATGCGTTGCGTTCGGTGCTTGGTGTGTTGCGACCTCTCGTGGACGGCAGGCTGATTACCGTTTTCGGTTGTGGCGGCGACAGGGATGCCGGCAAGCGTCCCTTGATGGCTAAGGCTGCGGAAGAGTTTTCCGACAATATAATAGTGACCAGTGATAACCCTCGCACCGAGGATCCGGCCAGCATCATAAACCAGATCTGCGAAGGATTGAGCGGGCGCACCATTGCCGAGGTTGTCCCCGACAGGCGCGAGGCTATTGAAAAAGCGGTTGCGAGCGCCGTACCCGGCGACGCGGTTCTTGTTGCGGGCAAGGGGCACGAGGATTACCAGATTATAGGCACGAAAAAAATACATCTTGATGATCGCGAAATAGTAGAGCGCGCCCTGAAATTATTTGGTGCGGCAGTCAATACTTCGGAAGATAAGACACCTTGAATTAGTTTTACGGAGAAATAGATGCGCATTACTCTTGGAGAAATTGCCCGTTGGGCTGACGGTTACCTGACCACCGATGACGTCAACCGGGAGGTCACCAGCCTCTCGACCGATTCGAGAACCGTTCAGCGTGGCGAGGCTTTTCTTGCCTTGAAGGGGCCGACCTTTGACGGTCACCAGTTTGTCGGTGATGCGATCGAACGCGGAGCAGCAGTAGCTATTGTTGATAATATCGAGGTGCTGGAAGGTAAATATCCCGGGATCGTGGTGCCCGATACCCTTGCCGCGCTAGGGAATATCGCCCACCGTTCGCGTTGGAGCGAGCCACTTATTCCATGGATTGCGATAACGGGCTCCAATGGCAAGACGACCACGCGTGAGATGGTTGCATGTATCTTGAGAAAGCGCGGGCCTGTGGCGACCCCCTACGGGAACTACAACAACCGCATCGGCCTGCCTCTCTCCATCCTTGGGCGTAGCGAGGATGCGTGGGCGGGGGTTGTGGAGCTTGGTGCAAGCGAACCAGGCGAGGTCTCGGCCCTTACCAATATCGCCCAACCCACCATAGCGATTGTTACCAATACCGGCCCTGCGCATCTTGAAGGTTTCGGCAGTCTTGAAACCGTGGCTCACGAGAAGGGCGATATCTTTGAGCGGTTGCCCCATGACGGGGTTGCCATTTATCCATCCTCTGATTTCCGTGCGAATATCCTTATCGAACACATACACGGAAACCGCGCTTCTTTCGCGATCGGACACGGCGCCGATATGGTTGCGGAGAACGTGGTATGTTCGTCAAAGGGTGTGAAGTTTACCGTTCGCGGGGTAGCGTTTGAGCTCTCCCTCCTTGGCGAGCATAACGTCATGAATTGTCTTGCGGCGCTGCTTGCGGCCGAACATCTCGGCATAGGTCTGGCTGAAGCCTCCGAGGCGCTGCGGGAAATGGAGGCGGTTCAACAACGGCTTGAGAAAACCGACGCCGGGGCGATATCGATTATTAATGATGTATATAACGCCAATCCTACCTCGCTCAAGGCTGCGGTCGACGTGCTTTGCGGATTCGACGAGGAGAGGAAAATCGTTATTGTCGGGGATATGCTGGAACTTGGAACCCAGAGCCGGGAGCTGCACCGCGAGGTCGGCCGCAGCCTCGCGCAGAAGGAACTGAATGTGATTCTCGCGGTGGGCAGGCAGTGCGTCGCCCTTGCAGAGACGGCAGCCACCTCCAGCGCCAAGACCACGGTGCGCCATTTCTCGACAGTGCCGCTCCTTATCCGCCATCTCTCCGAATATGTATCTGCCGGCGATGTGGTTCTTGTCAAGGGATCGCGCGGGATGAAGATGGAGCAGGTTGTGACGTCACTCAAGAAGCTTGGTGCGAACCTTGCCGAGCAGTAGGATTAAAAAGGTATTCGAATGCTGAGGTTTCTCGCTGACTATAGTTATGTATACGGCCCCCTGCGCGTTCTGGACAGTATTACCTTCAGGGTAATGTTGGGGATGTTCTTTGCCTTTATCATGTGCGCCGTGCTTGGGAAATGGTTTATCCGCATGATGGCGGCGATGAAGGCGACCGAGGACGTAAGCAAGCCGGATAGCCAGACGCTTGATAAACTGCATGCCGGGAAAAAAGGCACGCCAACAATGGGCGGCGCGGTTATCGTTTTTTCAGTCGCCCTCTGCGGCCTTCTTTTCTGCGACCCCACGGCGTCCGCTCTTCTGCATGTAAACGATATCTCTGATGGTGGAATGCTGGCACAGACCATTGTTGCCTCCGAAAAGCTGGGGCAGTCGACCCCGGCGGCAAGGTTGTGGACCTGCCTCTCCGATGACGGGCGCAAGGCGGCGCAGGTTATCGCAGAAAAAGGTTATGATGTATCGGATATCTCCAGTGCTGAATTTG
>JAFGWW010000295.1 GCA_016936955.1 Planctomycetota bacterium
CTCAAGCAGCCCCCGAACGAGACCACCACCAGCGTGGAAGACGCTCTGGTGAAGGCCGCGGCGATCGGATATCCGGTCATGATGCGCCCGAGTTTTGTCCTTGGCGGCGCGAAGATGGAGATTGTCTATGACGAATCCTCCCTGCGCACCTACTGGGAAGAACTGATCATTTACTGCACCAAGGCAGACGTCCAGATCAGTGAGGAATGCCCGATCCTTATCGACAAGTTCCTCCAGAACGCTACCGAGGTTGACGTGGACGCCATCTCCGACGGCAATGATGTTTATGTGGCCGGTATCATGGAACATATCGAGGAAGCGGGCATCCACTCCGGTGACTCCGCCTGCGCCCTCCCGCCTTTCAGCCTCTCGAAAGAGATTATCGCCGAGCTTGAGGAGTCGACCACAAAGATGGCGCTTGAGCTTGGCGTGAAAGGCTTGATGAACGTCCAGTACGCGATCAGGGAAGGCGAGGTTTTCGTGATCGAGGTCAACCCCCGTGCCTCCCGCACCGTTCCCTTCGTCAGCAAGGTCACCGGCGTACCGGTGGCGAAGATGGCAACCAAGGTCATGCTTGGCCACACCCTGAAAGAGCTCGGTCTTGAGGCCCGCCCCGTGCTCAACCATACGGGCGTAAAGGAATCGGTCTTCCCGTGGACGAGGTTCCCCGGCGTCGACGCCGTCCTTGGGCCTGAAATGAAATCAACCGGCGAGGTAATGGGAATCGACCGCAGCTTCCCCATGGCGTTTGCCAAGAGCCAGCTCGGAGCCGGCACCAGCATTCCCGTTGCGGGCACCGCCTTCCTCTCGGTCAAGCCGGAGGATAAAGCGCATCTCGAAGAGGTCGCCCGCGGTCTTTCGGATATAGGATTCAACCTCATCGCCACCAGCGGCACGGCGCGGGAGATCCGGAAATTCCAGATCCCCGTCGAGGTTATCAAGAAGGTTTCTGAAGGCAGACCTAATGTGGTCGACGCCATGATCGACGACCGGGTTCACCTCATTATCAACACCCCCTCCGGCAAGAAGCCGAGGCAGGATGAGATTTCAATCCGCACCAACGCTGTCCAGCGGAACGTCCCCCTTGTTACCACCATGCGCGGGGCGAAGGCCTTTATCGAGGCGATTCGCAAGATGAAGGAGAACAGCGGCCCTCTCAAAGTCGAGGCCCTGCAGGTTTTCCATAGCTGAGTGTAAACGATAAGCGATATGATGCGCCCCCGCCGTGAAAAGCGGGGGCTTTTTTGTTTCTGCATTGGGCGGGGATTACATTTCGTCGGAGTAATCTCGGTGGTTTAGTCTTCTGCTTAGTGCTTTACTAATCTTAGTGTCTACCCGCCTCATTTTTCGTTCGTGCTGAGCTTGTCGAAGCATGAATGGAGGATGCCACATGTCGTTCATCCTTCGACAAGCTCAGGACGAACGGGGATGTTTTCGTTATGCATGGAAAGTTTTGTGGATAGCCCGTCATGTTATCAGTGGCGGACGGATTTATGTTGCTCGCCCGGCAATTGCTGGTAGCATTTATATGGGGGTTATTTTTCGAGACAGGAAGACATCATGCTTGGTAATATCAGGAAAAGCCATCCGATCCTTGATCGCTATGCCCGCGACGAAGAGGGGCGGGTGTTTATCGACATTGCAGCGGGAACGATGCGCGAGCTATATAATGATTACGACAAAACTGCTCCCTACCACCGCAAGGATCTCGACCATGATCTCGTCGACTATATCGATCATTGTGTGCGCGAGATAGGTCGGGTTCCCTTCCGTCTGCGGTTTTACTTTACAAAGAAACCTGAGGAACGCGATAGCCAGCGACTAATAGCGAGCTTCCGTAATTATTTCCAATACATGATCGATCTTGAGCTTAACATGATCAGAACGATGCTGCGCACCAGTCTCTCCCTCTTTGGACTTGGTATGGTATTGACCGTTGCGTCAGTTCTGTTACGGCAGAGAATAGACCAGAGCAGCCTGTGGGGGTCGGTTCTCTCCGAGGGTCTTACTGTTGCTGCGTGGGTTTCGGTCTGGGAAAGCATGGCCGGTCTTCTTCTGAAGTGGAGCCCCCACCGCCGCGCGATCAAACGCTACACCCGCATAAGCGAGGCTTCAATTACCATGGTCTCTGAGGATGACAATCGCAAGGAGTAGGCACGTTTTAGTCAGCCCTTGCCCGCTTGGCTGCCTGTAGCGATTTTTCCGCGCGGTTAAGGATTCCGCCGAAATCAGAATCTCCCGCGTCCGTTTCCCCGACACCACAACTCACGGAAAAATCCAGCGGCTCGCTGTTGAAGCAAAAGCCGGTGTTTTTTATGCGGCTTGTAATTCTCAACGCCACCGAATATGCCTCGTCCCTCGTCGTCTCGGGGAGTATTACCATAAATTTATCGCTCCCGGTCCTACCTGTAAGGTCATAGCAGCGGGAACAATCAATGCACGCTTTGGCGGTGAGTCTTATCGCCTCGTCGCCCGCCCCGTGCCCCATTGCTTCGTTTATTTTTTCGATATGATCGATGTCTACAAGCAGCACGGAAAGATTGCGGTTGAATCGCCGTGAACGTCCTAGTTCGCGGTTGGCCAGATCGAGGATGTGGCGGCGGTTGAATACCCCGGTCAGGGGGTCGTTGTAAAACTGCTTCTGTAGAAGGGTATGCGCCTTCTGGTTGGTTTCTGCCTCAAGCTCCCGACGTACCCGGTTTTTCAGGCGGTTTTCGATAACTCCCATGCGGAGATTGAAATTTTTCGGATTGATCGGTTTTATTATGTAGTCGTCCGCTCCCGCATCCAGCGCTTCCTGAAGGTCTTCTTCGTAGTCGCGCGAGGTTATGATGACGATGGTTGAAAATCGAGACTTTTCCCGCAGGCGTATCTTTCTGCACAACTCTATGCCGGACATGCCTGGAAGGACCCAGTCGAGAAGGACTATGGGGTAAGAATCTACGCCATAAGCATCCCAGCCCTCTTCCGCAGTTTCGAAAGCGTCAACTTCATGGCCACGTTTCTCGAGGATTTTTCCGATAGTCGCGCGTATCGGCAGTTCGTCCTCGATGAGAAGAATTTTTCCAGCGTTTTTCATTGTCCCATCCACAGTCTTGCCTGTGCCATGATTGCCCGTTACATAAATTCTATTATATTACTGTAGTGGAGCAAATATCTTTTCGCACGGATATTATAAGCTGCGTCTCGGGAAGGGGAGTTGGTGCGGAAGTTGCCGGTTGCTTTTGCGCTATTCATTTCCATGACTGCTTGGCGAGCCAGTTGTGCCATTCGGCCTCAATCTCCGGAAGTTTTTTCTCGCAGGCTTTTTCGATAAAAGAAATGCCGGAAGGGTCCTGGGCGCAGTTGTCCCGGAAGTCTCTGTACACCTCACGCAGTTTGCCGAGTGACTCCAGATACATGCAGAAATATCTGCTCTGGGCGTAGTGGAGGCTTTCGCGTTTGGCGCGGAAGTCGCGGGGGGAGAAAGAGAACAGATTCTTGAGCGCCGCGGCGTTGTTGCTCTCCAGCGCTTTCTTGAGTTCGGGAAGGCGCCAGTTCTGTTCACCCTTGAGGGATTCGTTCTCCACCTTGCACTGTTCGTAAAGGGAAGCGATGCCTTCGGAAATCCAGATCGGGGCTTCCGGGAAGTCGGGGGCCATGAGCGAGTGGGTAAGCTCGTGCACCAGAGTTCCGGGGCCGGTGTCGTAATTGACGACGATATATCTTTTCGAGTGGCCGTAATGGCCGTAGGGGCTGATGGGGTTCATGTCGAAGATGCGCTTGAGTTCGCCGTTGTAACTCTTCTCGTCCCGGAAGACATATATGGTTATTATCTCTTTCGGGGTGGTATCGAAGTAATCCTTCGAGAGACATTCGCGGCAGCAGGCGAGCACGCCGTCCACCATGGCTGAGAAGTCGCCGTTGTCGAGGTTGCTCGCGATAAGGAACTGCCCGCGGCGCGCGAGGTAATATCCCGCGCCGACCTGCTTGCGGAGCGACTTGAGGCTTTTGGGAACGTAAACCGTCTTCCATGATTTTGGCGGCCTGCAGCCGTTGCTGAAAGCGGACTGCTCCTGCTCTTCAACAATCTCGTTCTCACCGGAGGCGGGTGTGCTGGTTGCGGAACTGCCTTCACTGATGGCTAGGTTTAGGGACGGGGAGGTCTCTTTCTCATTGGCCGGGATTGGCAACTCGCCGCCGTCCTCGCCGACAGTTGCCTCGTGTTTCTCCTCGATCATTGGGGGAGGGGTAAGCGATACGTCTTCGTCGGCAACAGACCAGTCGGGAAGATTTATCTCGGTGCTGGCGGGAAGGGCGTTATCAGCATGGCTGCCGTTGCCGTTCATCTCGCTGAGGCCGGTGTCGGAATTTATTCCCGACCTGTCCTCAGCCGCCGCTTTTCCAATAAAGGAGAGGCAGAGAAGGGCTGCGACAAAAATAATAAAGGACAGGTGCGCAACTCCACGCACCGCGCCGTTATTCCCCATGCTTCCCTTTCCCCCTCTGAAATCCGGTCCGCCTTCCTGCGGAACGGAATACGTATGAAACCGATTTCGCATTCATGTCGCGCTCGGAGTTACTTTGCAGTGTGCGCGACAAATGCTGGTATCTTTTCTGCTGATTATTCTCCGACGGTTATTATGCACCACTTATCCACAGTAAAGCAACAAGAGAAAAGCAATTCCTCTCGGAAACTTAGCCAGGTAAATTACTATAACAGCTTTTACTGTAAATATTTATGCGCAACGTCCGATAATGCCCAGCTTCTGATCCCCGCACCTTCATAAAGGCCATACGCCTGTCGTATGTAAATGCTTGTAAAATGCCGTCATGGAATATTTGTATTGTGGGCGATGGCACTTTTTATTATTATTGCAAAACGTTCGGGGCCATGTTGAATTGCACCATAAAAAGTACGGGTAAGGGCTATATTATGAAGAGTTGCCGTAGTGTATTAATTTTTATGTTTTGCGCATTGCTTGCTGCCTCTATTGTCAGGGCGGAAAGTTTTTCACCGAACACATCCCATCTGACAATACCCGAAAACAGCTCGGCACAACTCGTTGTCACGCTGAATCCGACTTATTTTTCTACAGAACAGCTTGATGCGGAGGTAACCCTTATTGGTTCTGCCAATGTGGCGATTGTCGGAGGAATTCAGAGTTATGCGGCAAGCGCTTCCGTCAGAAGCTGGACGATTGAGGTCGGAACGCAGAGCGCTGGTGCAGAAAGCGAGGTTATACTCCGCATTCAAACGGTAGGCGTCTCTGGCGGAGCGAACTCAGCTCCTCCTTATGATGTGAATCTTACCATAGGTACAAGCTCTTCCAACCCCGCCAACCCCGCCACGCAGGCGACCGTGGTGAATCTGGAAACTACCAAGGCTATAAACGGTTTTGTTATCAATAAGGTTTTTCTGCAGCCTGTCCGCCCCAAGATTTTCATAAAGCAGGCAATACAGGAGCAGGCGGTTCATGATGACACCGTTCCGTCCGCGCCGGTTACCCCCGCTGCAGGAAATGGCCAGCAGAGCCAGGCAACGTCAGGCGGC
>JAFGWW010000296.1 GCA_016936955.1 Planctomycetota bacterium
AACCCTGTCCCCGTCCTCCGCCTCCTTGACCTCCATCTGGCAGACAGAGTTCATGCGCTCGGAGAAAAGCTTGGTAAAACCGGCCGGCATATGCTGGACAATAACCACACCGGGGGTTACCGCCGGGAAGCGTTCGATAACGGCCTTGATCGCTTCCGTCCCTCCGGTAGACGCGCCAATGGCAATAACCTTGTCGGTCGATTTGGCGAGGGCCTTGCTGCCAATTTCCGCCACCGGCGCCCCCATCTTCGCCGAGAGCTCTGCCCTGCGGTGTTTCCAGTGGGATACGTTTACGGTGGACGCGATCTTTACTTTAGTTCTGAGTTCCGCCATCATGGCATTCAGGTTTCTCTGTACGTCACTGCTTGGCTTGGTAACAAAATCCACCGCCCCGGCAGCGAGCGCATCAAGCGTTATTTTCTGCCCCCGCTCGGTAAGGGCCGAGACCATTACCACGGGCAGCGGGTACTGGGGCATGAGCTTACGCAAAAAATCAACCCCGTCCATTCTCGGCATTTCCACATCAAGGGTCAGCACATCCGGCGCAAGTTGCACGATCTTGTCCCGAGCCGCATACGGGTCGGACGCAGAACCGACCACCTCGATTCCGGGATCTTGCGACAGCCCCTGCTCCAGTATGTTCCTCACCAGAGCGGAGTCATCCACAATCAAGACCTTGATCTGCCTGCTAACCATCAATCTTTTTCCTGTATACCGCCGGCTGGATGTAGTCGTATGGGCATTCGTTGCGGCCAAGTGACTCTGAGTGGCCAATAAAAAGATACCCACCGGGGCGCGTGTGCTCATAAAATTTTTCCACCAGAGCCATCCTGGTCGGACGATCAAAGTATATCATAACATTTCTACAGAATATGGCGTGGAATTTTTTCTTGAATGGAAACGTTTTATTCATCAGATTGAATTGGCGCAGGGTCAGCTCTTTCTTGACCCTGTCAATAACCGACCAGTCTCCGGAAAGCTGTTGCTTGAAATATTTGCGTTTATAAACCTCGGGCAGATTTGTCATCCGCTCGGGAGAATAGGTGCCAACCTGCGCCAGCCTCAAGGCGTTCATGGAGATATCGGTTGATAAGAGGCCGGCATCCCATTTATCGTAATCCGACCCGAAAAACTCCATCATCAACATGACAAGCATGTACGGCTCTTCGCCGGTAGAACAACCCGCACACCATACACGGATATCCTTGCTATTTTCTTTCTGGCATGCCGCAACCGCCTCGGGCAATGTTCTTTGCGAGAAGAAATCGAAATGATCCGCCTCGCGGTAGAAAAAAGTATGGTTGGTCGATATCCTGTTCACAAGCTCAACCAGAGCCTGGCCGGACTTGTCTGACTTGACATGCTCCACATATTCGGCGATGCTGTTCAGCCCCAGAGTGCGCACAACCTTCTGCAAACGGCCAACGATCAGAGAGCGTTTCTTGTCGGTCAGATTGATCCCGAAATTATCATAAACAAGATCCCTGATTTCGCAATACTCCCGATCAGTGAGAGTCATCAGTGAAGAGCCAGGAGGATTCTGCTCGTTGAAATTAGTCATACGCTTCGCTCCTCTACGCAAGCTTCGGGTACCAATCTGAAGCCCTGATCGTATCAGTAACCATGATCGCCGTCTCACCGGTGCCGCTATGGAAGACTATCTTTCTCCCGCAGGTACCGCCCACATCGCGCCCGACAATTTTCAGGCCGTAACGCCCTAATACCTCGAGCCCGACTCGGAGGTTTTTATCATTCAGGCCGGGAACAAAACCTTCCGCTTTCCGGTTCTCTGCCCCGCCGTAAACTTTAACCTGCAAGTCTCTGGTCTTCGAGCCCGCCTGTCCGAACATGCGCAGCAACGCTATTATTGCCGGGCATGCGAACATCGCGGTCGACAGGCCAGCTCTGCGCACGGGGTAAACATAATGAGCCATTCCACCCCGGCGCAGGCGCACATCAAATATGGAAACCACTATTCCCGAAGCAACAACAGCTGCCATCCTCGTAGGCTCGACCGGCATGCATACATAACCCGGCTCGACCATAAAATCGCGTTTGGCAACGTCTTTGGCCATTTAGCAAAACCTCTGCAACTTTTTACTCAACGCCCTTGCTGTGGAAAAATCCCTCATACTCCTTGTCCACACCCTTGATATGGTTTATCAGCCAGGACTTCAGGTAGTTGAGCAGATTTACGCTTATGGACAAACCGCCATTTTCAAGCTTATCCTGTTCTTCTCTGATCTTTGCCACAAATATCTTATGATACTCTTCCTGCTTGGGGAGGCCGGGATATTTGTATACGCGCATCAGTGACTCTTCTTCGCCGAAATGGGACTCAGTATAATCACCCAGTCCACTGAGGATGCGGCCGACCTCATCATTACCCTTGCCTTCGCGCATGCTTTTCTGCAGATCGTTGATGTAGCCGATAAGCACCTTGTGCTGGTCGTCCATCTTGGTTACGCCCACGCTGAGGTCACTGCTCCACTGAATTAATCCACTATTGCTTTTCTTCGGCTCCGTGGGTTGAGTGCTTGATGCATGAGGCAAGGATTTACCGCCCCATTCGCTGCCGTCGGAAATAACCGGACCAAAAGCGGGCAATGCCTTTTGTCCTATTGATCCCTTATTGGCGGATACAGACGAGTAACCACCTACCTCGCCGGCAGAAGAGCCCTTGAGCTTGAACTGACCGATAATGCCCTGCATGTATGTAGACTGGCTGCTCAGTTCCTCGCTGGCGGCGGCGGTTTCTTCGGCGCTTGCCGTGTTCTGCTGGGTTACCTGATCTATCTGCTGCAAGCCCTGATTCACCTGGGCGATTCCGTTGGCCTGCTCATTCGAAGCCATGGCGATCTCGCCCACAATATCCGAGACCTTTACCATATGCCCGATTATCTCGTCGAGAGACTCCGAAGTGATCTTTGCTATCTCCGCGCCCTTCTCGACCTTCTTGCCGGATCCTTCTATCAATCCCGAAGTCTCCTTGGCCGCCTTGGCGCTCCGGCCCGCAAGGTTACGGACTTCTTCAGCCACAACTGCGAAGCCCTTACCGTGCGCTCCGGCACGGGCCGCTTCCACCGCTGCGTTCAGGGCAAGAAGATTGGTCTGAAATGCGATATCGTCGATAACCTTGATGATCTTCCCGATCTGGGCGCTGGAGGAGTTGATCTCGGCCATAGCCGCCACCATATCCATCATCTGCTTCCGGCCGCTGTCGGCTGTTTCGCGAATGGCGCCG
>JAFGWW010000297.1 GCA_016936955.1 Planctomycetota bacterium
ACGGTTGCATGTGCTACCACTCCAGCGAACTCGCCAAGATCGTCAAGGAGAAGAATATCACCCTCGGCATCATCACAGTCCCGGCCACCGCCGCCCAGAAAGCCGCGGACGAACTGGCCGCTGCGGGGGTGCGCGGAATGCTCAATTTCGCGCCGGTCCGTATACGGGTTCCCCAACACGTGTATGTTGAAGACCTGGATGTTACGATGTCTCTTGAAAAGGTCGCCTACTACGCCCACCGCGACAACGAATAAGGATACCCCATATGAGCATCAGGGAGATCGAGTCCATTCTGGACAATTTCAGGAACGCAGGCCGCGACCAGCTTATCCCGATCCTGCAGAACATTCAGGACAAGGTTGGCTATCTCTCACGCGATGCCATCACTCTGGTCGGTGAGCGCCTGAACCTCCCCGTCAGTAAGATTTACGGGGTCGCCACATTTTATAATCAATTCCGCTTCCTCGCCCGTGGCAAGCACCACATACAGGTCTGCCGCGGAACCGCCTGCCACGTCAAAGGCTCGGCCGCAGTTCTCAAGGCCATCCAGAACGAACTCGAGATCATGCCGGGCGAAACTACTCGCGACGCCATGTTCAGCCTTGAAGTAGTGGCCTGCATTGGCGCTTGCGGCCTCGCGCCGGTAATCGCGATTGACGATGATTTCCACGCCAAGATGAGCCCCGACGATGTAGGCAAGATACTCGCCGAATACCGCAGAAAGGCAGAACCAAATGTCAAATGACAATCCTTTCGACATGGACGTAAACTGCCCCGAATGGGCGCTCAGTCTCCTCGACACCCCCTTCGCAAAGAACACGGGCGAAAAGGACAAAGAAACAACCGAGATTGCTGCTGGACTGAAGCGCGAAAAACTTTCCCGCCCGGCGATCTTCGTAGGCGCGGGCACATGCGGACTCGGCGCGGGTGCGGCCAAGACCATGGATAAGGTAAAGGCGTATCTCCACAACAAGGCGATCGATGCGGACGTGGTTGACGTCGGCTGCATCGGCTACTGCGCGGGAGAGCCGCTCGTAGAGGTACAGCTTCCCGGTAAATGCCGCGTCGCCTTCCAGACCATCACGGAAGACAAGGTCGAGGGCCTGCTGGATAAGGTCTTTACCAAAAAGATCCCCCAGGAACTTGTACTCGGTCAGCATCGACAGGAAGGGCTCGACCCGTGGAAAGACACGCAATATATTGAGGAACACCCTTTCTTCGCGCCCCAGACGCGGTGGGTTCTGAAAAACTGCGGAAAGATCGACCCAGCCTCCATCGACGAATATATAGCAAACGGCGGGTACAAATCATTTACCGCCTGCATCATGCGAAATACTCCAGAGCAGGTATGCAAAACCGTCGAAGAGAGCGGCCTGCGCGGGCGCGGCGGCGGCGGCTTCCCCACAGGGCGCAAATGGAAATTCGCCATGGAATCATCGGCCGAGCAGAAATATCTTATCTGCAACGCCGACGAAGGCGACCCCGGTGCGTTTATGGACCGCGCGGTAATCGAAGGCGACCCGCACCGACTGCTTGAAGGCATGGCGATCGCCTCATACGCCATCGGTGCCTCTAAAGCCTACATCTATATCCGCGCAGAATACCCCCTCGCCGTCAGGCGTCTGGAGCAGGCAATTGAACAGGCACGCAATTACGGCCTGATCGGATACAATATTTTTGACAGCGGGTTCAACCTCGACATCATCATAAAGATGGGCGCGGGCGCTTTCGTCTGCGGCGAGGAGACGGCGCTCATCAACAGCATCGAAGGCAAGCGCGGCATGCCACGCCCGCGCCCCCCCTTCCCCGCCGTGCGCGGTCTTTTCGGCAAGCCCACAATAATCAATAACGTGGAGACCCTCTCCAACGTCCCGACAATCATAGACAAAGGTGCAGAGTGGTTCAGCTCCGTCGGCACAGATACCAGCAAGGGCACCAAGGTTTTCGCCCTTTCGGGAAAGATCAACCGCACTGGCCTCGTGGAAATCGCAATGGGCACAAAACTGCGCGAGATCGTTTTCGGTGCGGGTGGTGGCATTCCCAACGGCAAAAAATATAAAGCAGTCCAGATCGGCGGCCCCTCCGGCGGCTGCATCCCCGAACAGCACCTCGACATTGAAATAGATTACGAATCGCTTAAAACAGTGGGTGCCATCATGGGCTCGGGCGGGCTTGTCGTCATGGACGAAGACACCTGCATGGTGGACGTGGCCAAATTTTTCATGGACTTCATCCAGCGCGAGAGTTGCGGTAAGTGCATCCCCTGCCGCGAGGGAACGCGCCGTATGCTCGAGATACTCCAGCGCATAACCCATGGGCGCAGAAGCGAAAAAGGCAACGACGCCCTCGAACGCTTCCGCGGTGTCATGTATCTCAACCGTCTCTCGAACGTAATCAAGGACACCAGCCTCTGCGGGCTGGGCCAGACCGCGCCCAACCCGGTACTCTCAACCCTCCGCTGGTTCCGCGATGAATACGAAGCCCACGTATACGAACGCAAGTGCCCGGCCGGAGTATGCACCGAACTGGTTGAATACCGCATTGACGCTGAGGCGTGCAAAGGCTGCACCCTATGCGCGAAAAAGTGCCCCACAGACGCGATCATGGGCAACCCCAAGGCTCCGCATTATATAATTCCTGACAAGTGCATCGCCTGCGGAACATGCTACGACGTCTGCCGCTTCAAAGCCGTCATCAAGGAGTAGCGTCGGGCACATCCGATAGCGAGGAAACTTTATGAGAACCCTTACCATAGAAGTCAACAACAGGCCTATCGAAGCCGAATCGGGCGAGACCGTCCTCTCGGCCCTCAAGCGTGCAGGAATCAATCTCCCGACCCTCTGCCATATGGAGGACCTCCTCCCCACCGGTGCGTGCCGCATGTGCGTGGTCGAGATCGAAGGCAAGCCCGGTCTGGTTCCGAGTTGCGCATATCCGGTCGAGGCGGGGATGAAGATCCAGACCCACTCGCCGCGCGCGATCCTCGCCCGCAAGACCATTGTCGAGCTTCTTCTGGCCGACCATCCCGACGACTGCCTCTACTGCGCCCGTAACGGAAACTGCCAGTTGCAGGACCTCGCCCAGAGCCTCGGGGTAAGACAGCGCAGATATCAGGGCGAGAAGACCGCCGAGAAGGTGGACAACTCCAGCCCCTCCATTATCCGCGACCCAGCCAAGTGCATTCTCTGCGGGAAATGCGTCCGCGTATGCGAGGAGATACAGGGGGTCGGCGCAATCGACTTTATCGGCAGGGGCAGCAAGACAAAGATCGGCTGCGCCTTCGACGAAGGACTCAATGTCTCCACCTGCATAAACTGCGGGCAATGCATCATGGTCTGCCCCACCGGAGCCCTGAGCGAGCACAGCCACGTCAAGCAGGTCCTTGACGCGCTGAACGATCCGGAGAAATACGTGGTCGTCCAGCACGCGCCCTCGGTATCGGTAACCCTTGGCGAGGAGTTCGGTATAAAGGCTGGACATGAGGTGGTCGGCGCCATGACCGCCGCCCTGCGCCGCCTCGGCTTCCGGAAAGTTTTCGACACCTCCTTCAGCGCCGACCTCTGCATCATGGAGGAAGGCTCGGAGTTTGTGGAACGCTTCAAAAAAGGCGGAAGTCTGCCCATGATGACCAGCTGTAGCCCCGGCTGGATCAAGTTTGTGGAAACTTTCTATCCTGATTTTCTGGGCAACCTCTCCAGCTGCAAAAGCCCGCAGCAGATGATGGGCGCAGTGATAAAAAGTTACTTCGCCGAGAAGGAAGGCATCGACCCGGAAAAAATCTACAGCGTAAGTATCATGCCCTGCACGGCCAAAAAGTTTGAGGCCGGCCGCCCGGAGATGGGCAAGAACGACGTGGCCGACATCGACGCCGTCCTTACCACCCGCGAACTGGCGAGCATCATTCAGATGCGTGGCCTTGACCTTAACGAACTCGATCCGGAGCCGCAGGACAATCCCTTCGGAGAATACTCAAGCGCTGGCAAAATCTTCGGCACATCCGGCGGCGTAATGGAAGCTGCCATTCGCAGCGCCCATTTTCTCCTGACCGGCAAGGAACTCGACAACCTTGACGTCAAACCAGTCCGCGGCCATGAAGGGCGGAAAGAAGCCTTTATCGAGATC
>JAFGWW010000298.1 GCA_016936955.1 Planctomycetota bacterium
AAACCAGCTTGACCTTACCTGTGCCAACGTGGGCAATATATTTAGATTACAACCTGGATCGCGTCTGTCAAGGCCAAAACATATATAAGTCATATATCGCTGGATGTGATTGATTTAGTCTGCCGACGGCAGGGAGGAAAGTTTTCCTGTGGGTCAATAATTGTGTTTAGAATAGCCACTTTCCTGTGTTTCATGGCTTTTTTGTTGTCCTAAATTTTGAAACAATGGTATAGTGTCCATTCGTCAGCACTTACATTTTTCTGTTGACAATTTTTGCGCCATGGATTAAGTCAGTAGACTTAATTCTGTTTGCTCCAGCATGACGCAGCTTTATCTGAACACTGAAATGGACGAAATGACTCATAAAAGCAGCAAGGCTTTTCTTCATATAATGGCTCTGCCGGTTCTCCTGTGCCTCGTCGCGTCCGGGTGCACTGAATCTTCCCTGCGCGATGAACTCGATAAAACCAGAGCGCAGGCATATCAGGATTGGGAGAAGAAGAACGAGGAGGGCAAGAAGGCCCAGCCTTACCTCAAAGGCAAGCTCAGCCTTGAGGATGCGATAAAGCTTTCCCTGAAATATAACCGCGACATCCACGCCGCGATCGAGGACAAGGCTGTGGCTGACGGTGTGCTTCTCGAATCATGGTCGTCCGCGCTTCCGAAAGTGAGTGCCGGTGCGGATTACACGCGCCGCGATTCTCTGGGCGATCCCGCCTATGGTTATCTCAATAATTATTCCACCAACCTCACGGTCGTACAGCCCGTATTCAACGGAGGCAGGATTATAGCCGCCCTGAATTCCGGCAAATACTACAGCATGCTTGCCGACGAGCAGGTCAGGGGGGCGGTGCAGCAGGTCATATACAATGTCATGTCAACCTACTACGCCGCGATCCTAAACAAGCACCTTTATAATGTCAATCGTGACGCCGTGGAGTCGGCTCAGGCCCAGCTCAAGGACGTCGAGATCAAGCAGGAGAATGAAGTCGCTTCCGAGTTCGACGTTCTGCGCGCCCAAGTTGACGTCGCCAATTTTCAGGCAGACATGATCCGCGCGAAAAATGATGTGGAGATTGCCCACGCCCAGCTTCTGAAATATATCGGCGCGAGGCAGGACAGCACGGTTGAACTCTCCGACGAGCTTGAGTTCTACCCCATGAAGCCGGTCTTCGAGAAGGCGGTCGAGGTTGCCTACCGTAACCGTCCCGACCTCTTTGTCGGGGAACTTGGCGTCAGGTTGCAGGAGGAGGCCGTTCGCGTCGCGAAAAGCGAATACTTCCCCGTCGTCAGCGCCTTCTTCACCAAGACCTGGGCCAACCCCGACCCTTACCAGCGGGAAACCGAGGACGAGTGGGGCAGCGTCTGGAACGCCGGCGGCAAGGTGGAGTTCAATATCTTCGATGGCTTCGGCCGCGAGGGGCGGCTGATGCAGGAGAAGGCCAATCTCCGCAAGAGGCATGTCGAGCTTCTCGACACGCAGGACAAGGCCCGCCTGCAGGTAAAGAACGCGATCCTCAATATCCGCAACGCCGAGATTCTCGTCGACAGCCAGAAGCTTAACGTAAAGCGCGCCATACGTGGGCTCGAACTCGCCAAGATCAGCCTTGCTGAGGGTGTGAAAACCCAGGTCGAGGTGACCGACGCCCGGGCTGCGCTTACCCTTGCCAGAGGTAACTTCTATAGGGCGGTTTATTCGCATAATATCGCGCGCCTTGATCTTAAACTCGGCATGGGGATCCTCGGGCCTCTTCCCGGGTTCAAGGGCGATCCTTCGATAGTTAATCCGCCAAAGGCTGAGGACGAGATCTTCGGCGTTCAACTGGAAAAGAAAGACCTTTCCGGCGACGAGGTAATCGTTCCCAAGGTTGAGGCCGGAGGGCCGGTACGGCAGCCAGAATAGTTCAGCAGCAACAGAAAGCGCAACGATGAAATCCAGTATGGAATGCATTTCCTGCTTTGCCAGGCAGATCGTCTCCGCCGCCGACTCGGCGACATCCGACCCCGCCTTGCGCGAAGAAATGGTGCGTCGCGGTTTGAAGCTCCTCTCCGATATATCTTTCGACCAGCCGCCGCCCGTGCTAGCCATGTACATACACCGCATGATCCGCGAGCTTACCGGCAATCCCGACCCTTACCTCTCGGCTAAACGGGATTTCAACGAGCTTACCCTCTCCATGCTGCCAAAACTCAGGCAGACGGTCCGCGCTTCGGCCGACCCTTTCGATACAGCCATGCGGATCGCGATTGCGGGCAACATTATCGACTTCGGAGTAGGATCCCACGAATCGATAGAGATAAATTCCACCCTTGAGGATACCCTTGGAGCCGCTCTCGGGATTGACGACAGCGCCGCCATGCGCGCGGATATCTCCAATGCCGATTCTATCCTGTACCTAGCCGACAATACCGGGGAGATAGCGTTTGACCGGCTGTTTATCGAAGAGGCGCTGCCGCTGGAGAAGGTGACGGTGGTGGTGAAGGGCGGGGCTGTTCTTAACGATGCAACCCGCGACGACGCCGAGGCGGTGGGACTTACAAAGCTGGTCAACGTAATCGACAACGGCATTGACCTGCCGGGAAATTATCTTGATATGAGCCCGCGCGAGTTCAGGGATACCTTCAATTCGGCGAGCGTGGTTATCTCCAAAGGGCAGGGGAATTACGAAACCCTGAGCGAGTATTCCCACCCGTCCATTTATTTTCTGCTCAAGGTAAAATGTAACAGCGTGGCCGATCATCTTGCTTGCAGCCTTATGGATACTGTTGTGAAAAAAGGTGCGTGATCTTGCGGCGCCTCTTGCGGTGATGAAAAGATAACGGGTTCTGCTTATGTGTGTTTCGTCTTTGAAGATTACTTTTCTTATCGAGAATACCACGCGCAAGCCGTCGCTTCATACCGAGCACGGCCTTTCCATGTTTATAGAAGCTGATGACACTCGCGTCCTTTTCGATACCGGGTCCGGCTCCGCGTTTATCGAGAACTCAGAAATGCTGGGCTTTGATTTGTCTAGCATTGATCATGTCGTCCTGAGCCATGGGCACTACGACCACGCTGGCGGCCTTTCCGCCCTTCTCGAAAAGACCGGGGCCTTCAGGCTTTATGCCCACCCCGAAGCGTTCACCCCGAAATTTTCAAAGCGTGATGGGGTTATGGAGAAAGCTGGCTTTGACGTTTCGCGCGAGGAGCTGGAGGCGAAGACGGACGGCGTTGTCCTTGGTTCCTCCCCGCTCGCAATCAACAGCGATATCTCAACCACCGGCGCGGTGCGCAGGTATACCGACTTCGAGGATACGGAGTCCCATTTTTTCAAGGAAGTGGACGGGCAAATGGTCCGTGACCATATCGATGACGACCTCTCACTTGTGATCGATACGGCCAAGGGGTTGGTGGTGGTTACCGGTTGCGCGCATTCGGGGACGGTGAATATTCTGGATCATGTGGCTGATAATTTCGGCGGCCGTAATATTTACGCTCTGGTTGGCGGGTTGCATCTATGCAAAGCCCCCTATTCCCGCATAGCCAAGACTATCTATGCGGTCAGGAAGCATGATATCCAGCGGATATGCCTTGCCCACTGCACGGGAGAGCGCGCCGTGCAGCGTTTCACCCAGGCTTTCGGCGAGAAGGCTTTCCCCGCGAGCACGGGGATGGTGCTGGAGTTTTAGACGCCTCCTGTTCTTGCGCGATATGTTCCCTCAT
>JAFGWW010000299.1 GCA_016936955.1 Planctomycetota bacterium
GAATGAAACAAGACCTTGGCACCGGGCTGCTTTATGGCTTCAACATACCAGTTTTTATCGTAACACTCTGCAACGCAGACTGTTACGTCAGGATTGCGAGCCACGTACAGCTCCGCAACCTGACTGGCCATGCGCACATGCTCAAGAGGCCCACGGAACAGAGTCAGATTTACGCGCTTTTTCCGCGGCTTGCGGATCAGGAACGTACCCTTCCCTACCTCACGACGGGCAATATTCTCTTCAGCAAGCGAGTCTAACGCCTTTTTGGCTGTTACTCGGCTTACATTAAAAGTGCTCGCAATCTCGCGTTCCGAGGGAAGCAGGTCTGTTCCAGACGCTTTCGCCTCATTTAAAAGCTGATTACGGATTACTAAATGTTTCGGTACTCGCTTCGCCACGGTTAATGCCTCCCTTGATAGCACTTAATAAAATAATAGTCCAATTGGATACAAATGTCAACACGCTACGCTCAACAGAGCAGTTTTATCATTAATTCTGTCGCATATATGCAAAATTACCCCGATATATCATTGTTTTGAGACGGTTGTGCCAAAATATATGCATCCATCTGGAGTTTTTATTTGACTAAGTAATCCAATTGGACTACTTTAAATCTAAGAAGCCCGTACCGCTCTGTAAACCAGTTGTAGATGAATCGATTTTAGGCTTTCAAATGGCTGCTAATAAGTTTCCGGAAAGGATTATGTATGAGAACGCTCTTGAGTCTGACTGCCTGCGTATTGCTGCTTTTCGGAATGGGTCAAAGCAGTGCGCAGGACTATTACGTTATACAAACGGAAGGAGCTTCAGACGAAAACAGCGGCCTGAAGGAATCGCCATGGAAAACAATTGCCCACGCCGCAGCCACAGCAAAAGCTGGCGATACCGTCCATATCGGTAAAGGAATTTACCGGGACAATTTGAAGGTTATGAATTCTGGCACAAAAGACAATCCTATCACCTTCATGGCAATGGGAGACGGCCAGGTTCTGATCTCTGGGGCGGATGTAATTGCTGGGTTCAAAAAAGAGGGCAATCTATGGGTGATCAGGCCGTGGAAAGTAAAATTTGGCTGGTACTGGGGGGATGAGTCAACCTACCCCGAGGTAGCCAACCCCAATTGCCCGTTCATGTCTGCGGCCAGGCGGGAGAACATCTTCATCAATGGCGTTCCACTGCAATGGGTGCCAAACAAACAGGCTCTCGCTCCTGGACGCTTCTACTGGAACGGCAAGCCGAACTCGAATGACGGAGAACTGCTTGTCTGGCCCGAAAAAGATATGGACCTGTCGCAAGAGACGGTTGAAGTACCCATGCGTGAATGCGTGTTGTCCGGCCCTTGGGGATCCTATCCGAGAGGAATTTCTGAAGTGCGCTCGGCGAAGAAGGAAAACCAGTACGCCAAGGCCGACTGGATCAATATCAGGAACATTACCTTTGGATATACGAATGAGGGGTTTGTCACGTCCGGGGCCATAATAAGCGGAGACAACTGGACACTTGAGGATTGCGTTTTTGAATACATGAACGCGGGTGGAGTCTGGATTGGTGGCGATGATGCTGTCCTGAAGAGAGTGACAGCCCAATACAACGGCAAGGTCGGGATTAACGGAAAGTTCAGGGTTGTTCGAGCCTTGCTGGAAGATTGCATAAGCACGCACAATAACCGGAAGTTTTATAAGATCTACTGGGACGCTGGTGGCCTTAAACTGCATGATGCCCGCGACACGGTTGTTCGCAATTTCATAACCGCCTTTAATTTTGGCTCGTCGCTTTGGTATGACTGCGACTGCATTGGTAATAGAGTTGAAAATTCGTTGTCTTTTGGCAATGACGGATTGGGCTTCTTCTATGAGGTTTCAGACAAGGGAACTTTTGTAAACAATGTCTCATTTGGTAACGGATGCGGATTCATGTACGCCCACTCCGCAAATGGCCTGATTGAAAACAATGTCGTTGTCGGTTGCAGTTCAGGGTTTATTCTCGGTGGAGACCGGGGTAAATTCAAAGGCGTCAATACCACTTTCCGCAATAATATCATCATGGAGACGCGCGGACATAATGTCGGCTGGAAATGGAGCAAAAATCCTGACGGGCGCTCCCAGCAATCAAAGAACATGATTACCCAAAACCTGTTTGCATCCATATACGGCAATAAGGGCTTTGAAATGTACAAGACGTTGCCGGGGCTTGCAGAATTTGAGTCAGAATACAAAAACGGGTTTGATAATCATCAGATACGCGGGCTGGAGGAAATGGATACGGAAAACCGCAGCAGGCTTAACGCTTCGATGCGCCGCACTCTTGAAGGAGTCAGGGCTGTCGAGCCGCGGTTCAACTTGAATATAGATGATGCAAAACTCACGCAGATCTGGGAGCTTGGAGCTGGGGGAAATGTTGGCGGCTATTGGATAAGCACCACTGATGGCCCGGTTCTGGTATTGGTCATCAATAAAAAAGAGGTGTTTAGCCTTATGTGCGAAGGCGAATGCAAGCCGGTATTGTGGGAGTTCCACCATCTGGGTAAGCACCGGATCAACCCCGCTAAAGCATATGGGAAATTATACACATTCGAATCGGAAGCGCGCTTTGCAATAATCACTGGCCTCCCGGCGGGGACGGTTCCTCTCAAAGGATTACTACAGGTCAAGGCTTCGAAAGACGGAAAACCAACAAGCGAGATAATTGCAGGGGAGACCGCGCAGATCTCTGTTACCGTAAAAAATATATTCAGCAAACCCGTAGAATTTTCGGCCAATGGAATCGGACTGGACAAGGCGACATTTACCCTCGATGCGGGACAGATCAAAAATCTGGAATTTAATGCATCCCCGGTTGGCGGCACCAGAAGTCTTACATACAAGCTCCACAGCGAAGCACTCGGGGCTCCATACCAAAAGTCTATTCCTCTCAATGTTGTGAGAAAAGTAAAGGCCAGCGGAACAGGCAGCCAGGAGTATAACATCTCAGTGGATACTGAAGAGCAACGGGACGCAACCGTCTGGGATGAAACAACCGGAGACAAATGGAAAGGTAAGGCTGACGTATCTGCCCAAGCCGCTGTGACCTATAACAGCAAGAGCATGAGTGTTCATGTAAAAGTCACGGATGACAAATTGTTCTGCAATAAAAGCGAGTTGGGAGGTGGCGACGGCATTATTGCGTACATCGACACCAGAGCACGGCCTGGACTTCGTTCAAGCAAGTCTGGTGACGGTGTTTATCGAATCATGGTGCCGGCATCGCGCACAGCCAACTGGTCAGACATACCCGTCAGCCAGAAAAAACCGTTGGTCACCAACGGGGATTTCGAGGCAGGCAAAAATGGCTGGTACATTCCCAATGGAAGTAATGTGTCTATCGTCACGGACCATTCCAGCAGCTATGCCCATATTTTAGGGGAATCCGTTATCCAGCGCGACATCAAGATCAAAAAGGATTGGAAGAAACTGGTCCTGACAGCAAAGGTTCGCTACAAAAAAATCATCCCCGGACAACTGGGTTGGCATTGCGGGCGCGTGGTTCTTGACTTCAAGAACAATAAAGGCAAACATGCTGGCGGTTGGCCTGAGATGATGGATTTCAAGGGAACACAGGAAAAGTGGATTACCTTGTCAAAGGAATATGAAATACCGGCAGAAGCAGAGACTGTACGCCTTCAGGCAGGCATGTGGTCCGTAAAGGGCGGTGAGCTTGATGTTGATGAAATAACACTGGCGCCAGTCACTGATAATGCCGGAGAAGATACAGAGAGTATTCGCGCCACCGGCAAAAAGTCAGGCTCCGGTTATGAAATTCGCCTGACAATACCCGCGGGGATGTTCCAGGGTGCTGGTTTTGTAAAAGGGCGGGAATTCGGTTTTAATCTTGCCGTTTGCGATTCTGACCGGCCCGAGAGCAAGGAACCGGAAACACGCCTTTTCTGGAATGGCAACGGCGGTTCTGTAGATATCTGCCCCAATGAATTCGGACTTTTGATATTGGAGTGACCTCAACGGTGTGGACACGACAAGCTTTTATAACGGGCATAAATTTGCAACTAACCGATTTATTTTCGCCTGTCAATAAAGCTGCTGTATACTTAATATTTGATAGAAGCAGACGTAATTTTAATGATCAACGTATAGCAATATTAGTAACTCGGGATTTTTTATCCGCGACAATGAGTTGCTTATAGCCAAGACCATCGGGTACCTGAAAGGCGGAACCATGAAACACCATTCATGCCTCGACTCATCTGTCAATAGCAGCAGCAAGAAGAATACCCGCACGCTAAGCATATCACAAGCCTCCCCTTATGCCCCACCCCATAGAGATATATCTGGCTATCAGTCGAGGCAAAGATCACTGAGAAAAAACAAGATCACAGTGCGGGCATCCATAAAAGCTTTTACCCTGGTTGAGCTATTGGTCGTTATCGCAATTATCAGCATGTTGACGGTCTTGCTGCTACCGGCTTTGCGTAATGCCGTCACCGGAGCCAGAGCACTGTCATGCCTGTCCAACCACAAGCAAATCGGACTCGCTTTTCAGTTGTACCTAGAAGAAAACAGAGGCATGATGCCGCGCGGCCAGGATTTTATTAGTCATCAGTCTGATTATGTTACTCAAATCCCGAAGTATCTTGATGGCGATAAAAATATCTGGTGTTGCCCTAACGCCACCTATGCCGGCAAAGGGTGGCATTATCTGTCCAATCCGGCTATCATGCGTGAAATCAGGTCGGCTGACATTCTGGCTGGCGTAGACACTATTCGCTATAGAGATATCGGTCGTTTCACCGAAGTAGTCGTCATGCTTGACGGAGCCCAATATGACGGCGTAAGTTGCCCTCCCATGGGCAAGTTTATTGACTGGGCCTGGGGGAGCACCTACAGCCCAACCTCAAGCACAAACAACGAACCGGTTACTCTCGGCCCAAATCTGGATGTATCTACGGCTAAACATTACATACGCTGGCGTGAGCGAGGCACATCAGGAGCCAAGACAGGGGCGGCAATTAATGTGCTATTTGCAGATTGGCACGCATCCACCATGGTCTATGGCACTCTTTTACGACATAATATGCGCCCGAATAAAAAGCCATGATTGAGCCAAGCTTTCGCATTCAGAAAACTTATGCGGAGAGCATCATTGCAAAATATGCGCTAGGTCGCTGGGTACGGCTTTCGCTTTCCCCTGCGTAAATGAAAATTTGATATATATGGAATTCATCCGCATTGTCGCGGCGAACGGCCAAAGGTTCGCCGGAAGCCACTGACAGCATGATTAATCATGAGCGCATGCCAAGTAACCGTCATGGCTTGCCGGATAATGAACGGAGACGGCTGCAACTGCATTTTTCAACGGACATGATAGATTGGTGCTTTGCTGGTCTGGTGGCGATTGGGCCTGAAGAAAAGCATCAAGGCATTATGCAAGCATGGTTATTGACGGTAATGATTTAATGGTGCTGAGCCGCTCCGGAAATGAGAAGGCAAAAAGTCCGCATGACGGCAACATGATCACTCTTCATCGGGTAGAGAATTTCAGAAATCTGGTATACTGATTACAATGTTCGTCATGGCATCAACACGAAAGGTAATTATGAAACACGTCGCTTGCTGCATTATATTGCTTCTTTGTATTACCTCTTCTGCTTTTGCCGTGGATGGTGAACCTGCGGCAATTCCTGAATGCAACGTGCGTAATGGGCTTCCAAACTTTTACAGTAAACTCAAGTCTGGGGAAAAGGTCACGATAGCCTACTTTGGAGGCAGCATCACTGCTCAACCCGGGTACAGAGTAAAGTCTGCCGAATGGCTCCACACCAGATATCCCAAAGCAAGCATCGTTGAGGTTAACGCAGCGATTGGGGGCACGGGATCAGACCTCGGGGTCTACCGAATGGACGATGACGTATTAATCAATAAGCCTGACATGCTCTTTGTTGAGTTTGCTGTCAATGATGCCCACTCTTCGGAGGAAAGTGTTGTTCATGCAATGGAAGGAATCGTTCGAAAGGCAATCCGCGCAATACCCGATATTGACATATGCTTTGTATACACGTTCACGCAAGAGCAGTATGACACTTTGGCTAATAACCGGCTGTTCAGTTCGATCAAGGCCATGGAAAAGGTTGCTTCCCACTATGGCATTTCCAGCATTCATTTATGGAAGGAACCTGTTGCAATGACCAAGGCCGGTAAGCTGATACTCAAGGCCCCGCAGGCCAAAGTGGAAGCGGTAGCAGGGAAGAGCCTGGACGGCCTTAAAGCGGAAGATGACAATGGCGCAGAAACCCCCATGCCGTTCTCCAAGGATGGCACCCATCCATATATCAATACGGGACACAAGCTCTACACAAATGCAATAAAGCGATCTCTACCCATGCTTGATATCGGTACTCCTGCCCCGCATACTTTGCCGGAAGCGATAATTGTTCCCACGCTGGAGAAATGTAAAATTTACGGTATCAAACAAAGCATGCTTGATGGCTTCTGGGCTGAAGTCAATAAGGGCGATGACCGCTCGGGCTTCTTAGAGCGTTTTAAAAGCATGTGGCTTTCCGAATCGCCCGGAGCCAGCATAAGTTTTAAAGTCATGGCAAGGGCCTGTTACATTTATGACATCCTTGGCCCCGATTGCGCTAAAGTACAGATTTATATAGATGGGGAACCGGCTGAAATGCTCGACAGGTTCGATCGCTTTTGTACATTCAGCCGGATTGCAACCCTGAAGGTTTTTCGTAACAGTAAAAACATCGAGGAGCACGCCGTCAAAATTGTGATTCAGAAAGAGCGACCAGCGAGAAGAAAAATACTGGGGCCATATAGAAGCAGGGAACTGGATAGCAATCCCGGTAAATTTGATGGCACCAAATGGTTTATTGGCGGGATACTTCTTGATGGCGAAATCATCGAATAGAAGTTTAAACCTGCTAAAACTTAACCCTCTCTACAATGGGACATCCTATGCAACGCGTAGCTGTAACCGAGTACTCACATATAGTCTATCCTCCATTCAAAGGCATAGACATACGGCGTTATCTGGTTCCTCATACCGGATATTACCATACACATAAACTGCATCAGATCGTAACTGTCCTTGCGGGACGCATAACCTTCTGCGATGCGGAAGGTGTGAGTTATGAGTGCAAGGCGGGAGATGCGCTCTTAATTCCGAGCAACGTGTCCCACTCATGGAGCATGGGCAAGCGAACCTGCGAAACACTTCAGATTTATCACGATTCACTCAAGATAGATCAATACGGCGAGATCGCGCTTTTTTTTGGCTGTGCAAATCGCGGAATGGTCAAATACACCATAGGTGCGGACGAGTTCAATTCTCTGGCGAAAAGAATAAAAAGCGAAGTTACGGCGAAGGCATACAATGGCGGGTTGCTGCTGCATGCTCGATTGGTTGAATTGCTGGCATTGATCACCCGGCAGTCTCCTGAAGGAATACAGCCTTCTTCCCGCGCACTGGAGATTGTGCGGGAATCGCTTAGCTATATTGAGAGCAATTTGCGGCATCCGTTAACAGTCGAATTACTGGCAGAGCACGTTCACCTTAGCGCCAGCCGCCTGGCGCATATATTCAAGGAACACACAGGGAAATCGCCATTGCGTTACGTCAATGATCTTAAAATCGAGCGAGCGTGCAAGCTGATGTTGTATTCGGATATGAATGTGAGCCAAGTTGCAGAATATTACGGGTTTTCATCAGTCCATTATTTTAGCAGGCTCTTCAAAAAGACCTGCGGTGTGAATCCTACCGAGTTCCTCTCCCGCTTTCGAGAATAGCAGCAATGTGCAAATAAACGCAATTCTATCTAACGACAACACATAATATATCGGGTATTGTTCACGCAGCATATGGCTGTGCTGTATACAAAACTACCCGGAGATTGTGAGATGAAGAGGATTGGCAAATTGCGCATGATGCGGTCTGATGAAATCGAATCATCTGGTATCGGCATTGGATTTGAATGTCTTGACAGGGAGATCTTCGATCCCGAGAGATGTTACGACAAGCTCGCAGAGATAGGAGTCAAGCACGCTCGTTGCCAGACCGGATGGCTCAGGTGCGAGAAAGAGAAAGGCGTCTATGACTTCGACTGGCTGGACAAGATTGTTGACAACTTGCTACAGCGCGGCATCAAGCCATGGTTTAATGTATCCTACGGCAATCCGCTTTACATGGATGGTGGCGAGAGTAATGCCTGCGTAGGGATGGTGCCGCTGTACTATGGTGATGAGACGCTTCAGGCATGGAGGCAATATATAAATGCTTTGGCAATGCATTATCGCGATCGAGTTTCTCATTTTGAAATCTGGAATGAACCAGAAGGAATCGATTTCTGGCAACCAAAGGCGCCTGATCCATTAGAGTACGCCAGATTCATCCGGGTCACCGCACCTTTGATTAAAGATGCAATTCCCGACGCGAAGATAGGCGCCTGTTCAAACTTCGTATTCTATCCCGAATACATGGTTCCTCTATTTCGCAGCGGGATTGCTGAGTTGCTCTCATTCTACTGTGTCCATGCCTATCGTATCCAACCGGAACTGCACTATGCCAGAGAATTGAGGGCATTGAGGAAACTCATGGATTGCAATGGGGGAGAACATGTCGACATATGGCAGGGCGAATCGGGATACGCATCACATTTTCCTGAGAATCACTGGCTCGGCACATATGTGCGCGAGAGCGAAATCAATCAAGCGAAATGGCTGCTTCGGAGATTTTTTACCGATTGCTACCATGGCGCAAAGATGACCTCATTCTTCCAGATGGTTGACATGACAGCCAAACCATATCAAAAAGCGGTCAATACTGTTCAATCGCCCGCACGCCATGGCATTCTGAATGGCAATACTTACACACCAAAAATGGCGTACAACTGCCTGGGAAATGTCGCTGCAATTCTGGATGCGGATACGAAACCAGCCGATCTTTTCGCCAAGCTAAGCCTTACTAAAGCATTTCCCAAATCAATGCGGACATCCAGACTCCCTGATATATCGGCCACGGTTTTGGGATTTGAAAGAAACGGGTACCCGCTCTACGCTTACTATATTCCAGAGGATGTTCAGATGGAGTACGGGAAAGTTAATGGCGTAACGTTAGAAGTCCTGAAAGATGAATGTTTACAAAACATCAACGACCCGGTACTGGTCGATATGCTTGATGGTGAGATATTTTCCTTCGCTCCTCACCACGACGGCAAGCATGCACTATGCTTTACGGAGCTTCCAATAACAGATTATCCAGTCATCATCACTGATCGAATGGCACTTGAAAACAGGATCGCCTAGGAGGCCAATGTGAGCGCAAGCATTGCCGGCACAGTTGAAATATCCAAATCGGTCCGCACGTGGTCCCAGCAGACCTGTGTACGACACAGCTTCTGGAACGGCCTGGGCGTTGGCTTTCTGTATGGAGATATCATTGCTGTCATCGCCCTATTCTACGGCGCCAAAGAATTGCACATGAGCCTTCTTTTCGGTGTAATATATATGTCCCTTCCTGCAGCATTACTGGCCCCGCTTTTTTTAGCGGGACGGGATTGCACTACGATCTGGCGCTCCATGTGGCTTTTGCGAACGCTTATAATACCTCTGTACTTTCTATTGCCTATACTTCCAGCACCCTATCGCGCCTGGTTCATTGTCGGCATCTACGCCGCATTCTGTATTTTACGTTCGATAGGCGTTTCGGCGTCCCTGCCGGTAATGCGCAGAGTTTCAACATGCAGCGATCGTCAGGCTTTATTCGGTCGGCACATGCAGGCATTCATGATTGCATGTATGTTTGTAACCATCACGGCATATGCTGTTCTTGAAGGTGGATTATTCGCGGAAGAGCTGACTCGCTATCAGGTTTTGATCGCCTTGGGGGGCATCTTTTCTTTGGTGTCAACGGTCTATCTCTACAAACTGCCACATACCGGCCCCCTTGAATCCATATCGATGCGGGAGCTGCTTGCCATCCTTACTAACGTAATGCGAGACCATCATTGCCGCCACCTGATCCTGATAACTCTTGGCAATACTTTTATCCTTGTGCTATGTGGACAAGTTATTCCGCACATGAAGAGCGCGATGAAAATAAATAGTGGTGGTATCGTGCTTCTGTGCTCAAGTGGACTATTCGCGGCCGCCATCGCCATGCATGTATTCAGGAATTTCGGCAGTAGATTGAATACATTCAAGCTTTTGGCCTACCTGCATGCAGCCATAGCCTGCAGTATGATTTTTCTTGCCTTATCCGGAGGCTTTCTCCCTTCGGGAAATGTTATCGTATTTATTCCCGCCATCGCCCTGCTCTATGTCAGCAAGAGTTCAGCAGTTGCGATCATCACAAGCCTCCAGGCCGATAGCCTTCCCACAATAAGGCAATATGCCTATTCTGCCATATTCCTGGTTGCTTCCGCCTTCTCTGCCGCTTTGGCGGTCTGTGTGGTTTTTGTCGTGCAGAATGAACTTGGCACCAATACCAGCTGCTTACCCGCCTACGTCTTCTGCATTTGCGCTGCTGCATCGATGGGACTATGCTTATTTGTATTAAGAATATCCAGAGGATGCACTACCTGATTGACGGCATTTTGCTAATGCCAAGACGCGCTGCAACTCTTTTGCCCGGTTCAATTCGTCCGCAGGTCAAATGCCGCCAGCACATTTCCATGGCGTGCATATAAAACACTGTCGCTGATGACCGGATGTGACCGATGCTCCTTGGAACCGAATTTAATCTGGAAGAGTCAACGAGCTACGACAGAAGCGGTCTATGGTACAACTCCAAATATCCAAACTATTTCAGCAATATAGATTCATCGTGCCAGCTAAGAAATTCACCGCCTTATCATGTCCATCTCGTTTATTGCTTATGGTCGATACCTGCCGCACATGGTACTGGGATTCTTATCAGATTTCATGGAACTGGACAAGAGCTCCTGCGTATCGTCATAATGAGCGCCCCAACATCCTGTTTGCCGACAGACGTGTGTCGTCCACAAGCGATCTGCACACTGATTACTTGGCCAATCAATTGTTCCATAATGCTAGCGGCGTGCCATAAGGAGGCTGGCAATAATCTGATCCCTTAAAACGACCCCGGACTGTAGTTTCAAAGTAATGCCCTTAAGCGATAGTTGGCCTCCATACCATATAATGGACATGGAATTTAAACCCCCATGTAAAGGATTAAACTTAGCATTAATTCTTGTGACGAATTTGTGACGAATCGAACGCATTTTCGTCACAAATAGGCACTTTTAAGCATAATATGCACACCCAGTTTGTGTCCAGTTTAACGCCTATAAGTCCTGTAAAGACAGCGAGATAAGTGATTTATGCGGTGAAGTTTTAGTAGGTGATGTTCTCATAAAAACCTGCTTGTGGCTCTGGAGGTCGGGGGTTCAAATCCCCTTTCTCTCCCCAGTTAATTTTCGCCGAAAGTCCTGATATTAAAGGGTTTTCCGCGTTTTTTGTTTCCGGCCGGGAAACAGCCGATTTACTCAAATTTACTCCATTTTTCTGGATCTTAACCTTATTTCGAGTCAAATAGCGAGTCGATTTTTCTTGGGTCTTTTCGGTCGATATGGATGCAGCTAACCCGAAGTCCGGCAGCCTGGCAATGGCTTCGGACTTCTCTTCCAGCTTGATGTGAGCATAGCACTTCATGGTCAGGTTTATGTCGGAATGGCGCATAAGCCGCTGGGCTTCCTGCGGGTAACCTCGTAATATTCATTTTCTTGAAACCTTGCAAATGCAGTTTAATTGCTACATAATGGGTATGTGCTGGCCGTGGGCGGTCAATCATTGCATAACTAAGTGTTTTTTTGACGGGTTTGATTGAAGGAAATCTCTATGACATTTGATCCTCCTGCGTTGCCTGAAGAGCAAAATCCTGAAGGTGAGGGAACAGGGGATGTGCTTTCGGAAAACAAGCCCGAGCCTCTGGAAGCGGTGAATAAAATCATCCCGGATGTCCCTGGTCGCAAGGCTCTAACTGCATTATTGCTGGTGGTGCTATTTGACTATTTCCTATACCGCGGCAGCGGTGGCTTGGGATATGCTCTTCTCATGCTTATTACTGCGCCGCTTCTTTACCACGCACACACCCAAGCACCAGGAAAGTTCTTTTCGCTTCCTTTGGGGTTGCTCCTGATCTTGGCGATAAAGACTCTCTGGCAATGCGATTTATTTACACCGTGGCTCGGTTTCTTTGTTCTGGCGGCGCTGGCCCTTTCCCTCACGGGATCTCTTTCCTGCATCATAGATGCGTCAAAGTCCATCGCATTTTCCGTGCTTCGCAGTCCGATCATAGAAGCCGCGTTCCTGCGCGTTTTCGCAAGGTTGCGGCTTGCGCGAAAACTTGGTGCAATAGACGGATGGCCAATACTGGTTCCGCTACTTGTGATCGCCATCTTTCTGACAGTTTTCGGTTTGGGAAATCCAATCATCGCCTCTTGGTTGTCCACGGCTGGAGAGTGGTTCTCGCATCACATGCATAATTTTACAGACTTGCTTCCATCTGGCTGGGAAGTTGCATTTTGGATTGCCTCTGGTCTGATTGCGGCGGTCTGGCTTTGTCCCTTCAAAACCGAAGCTAAGCAACTAAAAGATTTGCTTGGCCATGATGAGGACCTGCCGGAAGAATATAACATTAATGAAGAGGTAGAACGGCGTTCTCTTATGGCGCGAAATACATTGATAGCCGTGAACCTGCTATTTGTTGCTTACAATGCAGTAGATGTTAACTACCTTTGGATCCAACAGTCTCTTCCAGAAGGAATCAGCTATTCAGAATATGCCATTACCGGTACGGTATGGTTGACCGTAGCGCTAGCCCTTACTTCTTTCGTGTTGGGCGTTATTTTTTCAGGCGACTTGAACTTCCATACACGTACTCCCCGGCTACGCTTTTTCGCTTGGATATGGGCCGTGCAAAATCTCCTTCTCGCTGTTTTTGCTTATCACCGTCTATCTCTTTATGTATCGTTCAATGGACTGACAAGATGGCGCACAGTTGGCGCTTTCGGCATTACGCTTGTCATCTTCGGTCTTCTGATCGTTGTGCGGAAGATTCTCAATAAGAAAAGCTTTCTCTGGATGGCGCGGCGTCAACTTGTTGCTTTTGCGCTGACAGTGTTCGCCTTAGGCATTTTTCCTATTGATTACATTGCTCATACCGTTAATACTCGGCAGATTCTCGCGGGTGAAATTGGCCCGGCTTATCAGGTAGTGAATCAACCTAAATCGGCAGAAGGTTTATCTCCATTGATTCTGCTCTTGGATTCGGAGGATGTTACGGTCCGTGAAGGTGTGGCGGGTGTGCTATTGAAGGAACTAGAAATTCTTCGGGAATACGACCGCATTAATACGCGCTGGACCTATAGTGAACTCTCGCGGCGCTGGGCTTTGCAGAAGCTTACCGAAGCCGAACCGCGTTTGCGGGAATTAATCCCGGACGGCAACTGGCAGAAACGAATTGATGCGCTGGAGGCTTGTACGAGTGGTTATGAATGGCCGGGGAGAACTGTGGAGTGGAGGCGTTGACTATATACAGTTTTTACATTTGTGTGCTAAGCACAGGAGATGTAAGAATGCTATTTAACTCAAATCCCAATGATAACTATACATAACCAAACCAAGGGAGCCCGCACCCATCCATGCGTCTACCCATTATGTGACTATTTCTCTCTTTTGGCAAGCCGTAGGGGCGTAGCCCCGGAAGGGTAGCCAAATCGTGTTGTACTCCCTGTGCCCGTTCTCTATAAAAGGTAGTGCGCACACAAAAGGATATCAGCAGGAGGGGTTAATGGCTGGCGCTGATTACTTCTGCACCAGCTCACTGGTGCAGATGAACGACCTTTGCCGGACTGAACCCGTTGAAGTGCGTGGCGGAGGCGATACTGTAGGCGCCGATTTTGGGGCTGAATACCAGATCACCACGCTTCAGGGTTGAGGGCAGCTGCTCGGCCATGCTGATCACGTCAAGAGCGTCACAGGTCGGGCCGAAGACCGTGCAGATCTCTTTACGCCCCTTTTTGAAAGATTCAATTCTGTACTGGCAGTGATCAAAAATAATGCCGGAAAATGTATTGTACACGCCATCGTCGATGTAGTAACAGAGCTTTCCATCCCGTACAGCCTTGCCGATAATGCGACACACAGCCGTGCCGGCAGTGGCGACGAGAAACCGACCGGGCTCGGCAAGAATTTCCACGTCCTTTGGGAAGAGACGGTCAAGCTCAGCATTGATCGTGCGGGCTAGTTCAGCGAAGGGACGGACGGTCGCGTCGTAAGGTGCGGGAAAGCCTCCGCCGATATCGAGAAGGTTCATCTTGTGGTAACCACGGTCCTGCACCTCGCGATAGACGTTTGCGGCGAGATTGATGGCCTGCACGAAATTCTCATAGTTGGTTGTCTGGCTGCCGACGTGGAAACTGATGCCTTCTACCGTGAGTCCGGCACGGTCGGCGGCGAGGATCAGGTCCACCGCCTCGCCCGACCCGGCGCCGCACTTTGATGAGAGTTCGACCATGGCGCCGGTATTCGGAACCTTGAGCCGCAGAACGAGCCCAGAATCGGGGGCGTAGCGCTTGATCTTTTCAATCTCCTCGGCATTGTCGAAGGTGACAAGCGCCTTGTAGCGATTGAGGTGCCGGAGGGTATCCTCGTCCTTGATAGGATTTGCGTAGATGATTTTATCCCAGATCCAGTCCTGCCGTTCTTTGGCCGGCATCTTTTTGATGTACTGGTAGACGGTCTTGAATTCCGGCATGGACGCCACATCGAAGCTCGCGCCCGCTTCAAAAAGCGTGCGGACGATCTGCGGATCGGGGTTGGCTTTGACAGCGTAATAAGCCTGTACCCGGGGAAGGTACTTACGGAACAGGACATAGTTACGGCGCAGTTCGTTGTGATCCACGACAAAGATCGGGGTGCCATGCTCTTTGGCGAGTGCCTGCAATTCCGCCTGCGTTGCCATAGGGAACTCCTTAAAATGTGACTTTAAATCAGCTCTTGGGCTGCCTGGACGGATCGAGGGCGATCATCGGGTTGGCAGCAGAAACGGTAACGGTGGCGGTGGAGTTGGCCAATTCCTCTTCCAGCGCCAGGACGTTGCCATTAAACGACTCGGCGCTGTTCGGGGTGATCTCCTTCACCTCCGTCGGCAGGCCGATCTGGTTCAGCAATTCAATAAACGGATCAGGGTCAAGCTCTTCGACGTTGACCATGGTCTGCGGGTCCCATGTGCCATTGGCCACCAGTATGGCTGCGGCAATCGGCGGAACGCCGGCCGTGTAGCTGATGCCCTGACTGCCGAGCTCTTCGTAGCAGGACTTGTGGTCTGAGACCTGATAGATCAGCACTTCGCGGGGTTTGCCGTCTTTGGTGCCCTTGACGAAATTGCCGATACAGGTTTTGCCGGTATAGCCGGGAGCAAGAGATTTTGGATCCGGCAGCAGTGCCTTGACAACCTTCAGCGGGACTACCTCCTGACCGGTGCTGAGGGTGACAGGCAGGTGATCGAGAAAGCCCAGAGTGCGCAGAACCGTAAAGACATTAATGTAATGGTTCCCGAATCCCATCCAGAAGCGGATCGAATTGGCGTCGATATTGGCGGAAAGGGAGTGCAGTTCGTCGTGGCCGTTCAGGTACACGGGGCAGTCGCCGACGACGGGGAACTTAACGGTTCGTTTTACCGAGTGGGTAGGATACTCTTTCCACTGACGGTCAATCCATGTCCAGACCTTGATGAATTCGCGGAAATTGATCTCGGGATCGAAGTTGGTTGCAAAGTACTTGCCGTGGCTGCCGGCGTTGACATCCACTATATCGATGACGTCGATGGTGTCAAAGTAATGCTTGCGGGCCAGAGCGCAATAGGCGTTGACGACGCCGGGGTCGAAGCCCACGCCGAGAATGGCGGTCAGCCCTTTCTCCTTACAGCGGTCGCGGCGCTTCCACTCGTAATTTCCGTACCAGGGTGGATTCTCGCAGACCTTTTCGGGATCTTCGTAAATGGCGGTATCCATGTAGACTGCGCCGGTTTCAAGGCATGCTTCAAGAACCGCCATATTGACAAACGCGTTACCGAGATTAACGACAATTTCACTGCCGGTCTCCTGGATGGCGCGGACAGTGGCAGCCACGTCCAGGGCGTCAAGTTGACGGGTCGTCAGACTTCCCGCCGGATCCTTCAGGTGTCCCATGGAACGGATACTATCGGCGATCTCATCGCATTTGCTTAATGTACGGCTGGCAATACAGATGTTGCCAAGGACATCGTTGTGCATGGCTGCTTTGTGCGCAGCGACATGGGCGACGCCACCGGCGCCGATAATCAATACGTTCTTCTTCATGGGTCATTCTCCTCTTGTATCGTTACGAAAGGCTCTTTTTATAATCATCGTAGCTGAAGGTGCGGATAGTTTCTATGGTGTTGTCCAGACGACGGACTGCTATGGCGGGCATGGGCAGGCCATTGAACCAGTTCTTCTTGACCATGGTATACCCGGCGGCATCGGCGATGCGGATGGTATCGCCCGCTTTCGGGACTCGGGAAAGGCGGGTGGTGCAGAAAACATCCCCCGCCAGACAGCTGCGCCCGGCGATCGTGACCGGATGCTGGCCCGGACCCGGATGGGCGATCTGTGCCTCCAGACGATAAATCAGCAGGTCCAGCATATGCGGTTCGATGGATGCGTCAACTATGGCGATGGTGCGCCGATTCTTCACAACATCCAGCACTGTGGTGACAAGCTCGGTAGACCTGGTAATGGCTGCTTCGCCCGGCTCAAGGTAGATCTGCAATCCGTGGGTATCGGAAAAGGATTTCAGCTTATCGCAGAACCGGTCCAGCGGGTAGCCATCTTTGGTGAAGAAGATGCCACCGCCGAGGCTGATCCATTCCAGCTGCTGCAGAAGTTTGCGGTAGCGTTTGCCCAGTAGATCCAGGGTCTCGGAAAGCTGGTCAAAATTATCGTTTTCGCAATTGAAGTGGAACATTGCGCCTCGAATCAGTGGCGCAATTTCCTGCAGGGCTTTTTTATCGGAGACGCCAAGGCGGGAGAAGCGGCGGGCCGGATCGGCGAGGTCAAAATGGGAGTAGCTGACCCCCGGATTGATCCTGATCCCGATATTCATCCCGGCAACGACTTTCTGGTAACGCTTCAATTGCGATACGGAATTGAAGATGATCTTGTCGGCAAACGACTTGAGCTCTTCTACCTCCTCCGGTGGATAGGCCACGCTGTAGGCATGGGTCTCTTTGCCGAAGGTTTCTTTACCAAGCTTTGCCTCATAAAGAGAGCTGCTGGTAGTGCCGTCCATGTATTCGCGCATAAGGTCGAAGACACACCAGGTTGAGAAGCACTTCAGAGCAAGCAGTGATTTTGCTCCCGCCTGCTCACGGACCTGGCGAATGCGTTCAAGGTTGCGGACAAGCTTCTGCTCATCAATCAGATAGTAAGGAGTTGCGGGTGCGCTCATAGCCAAATCCTGTAGGGTACGGAGAATAGCTCAATCCATTGGCCATGGGCAACCAACAGGCATCCAAACGGTAATGAATGTCCACCCAGTATAACGCGTTTGTGCTGTCTTTTAAGACTGGATAACAAGGAGCATTCAGCAAGTCGCATTTAGCATTTATCGCTGGTCAAGTCAAGTTATAATTGCATTTAATTGCAGGGCTTCGAAGATGATTGGGCCTGCCAGGGCTTGTTACCCTCGAGCGCACCATCTTGGTGTGCTCTCCGGCGACCATTCCGATCGCAGAGATTGATAAAAACCTGAGATAAGCCAAGCAATACAGTAAGGGCAAAGACGAGAAGGGGGGACGTGGCGACAGGGTACCGATTAAGAGAGATATGGTGGTTGATCTTGCTGAGTACTGCGCGAGCCCCGCGGCATTGCCAGCTGCCAAAGCATTCGGGGAGATGCAGGCTAAAGGTGCTTACATGTTGCGGCAAGAAGCTTGTTGCAACCGGTATTGACCGGCGGTAGGGCAACCGAGGGGAGATCCTCAATTTCCACCGCTTGCGTCACACCTTCGGAGCCATGCCGGCAAAATCAGGCTTTCACTACAAGATATACCAAGACTTAGTGCGGCATAGCGATATTAATTCTACCATGAGCCTGTCCGTGCATAAGGTGCTTGACGGCAGATCAAATTAGTTAATGAACGGCCTGGCTTTTCCACGGCAATAGATGTTTCAATGGGTTATATTACTTGAACCGGAAAAAGGTTAAAATACACACTGTGGTTTTTGTGTATATTTAAAAAGGTCATTAATGACCCACCAAAAAGCCTTGCAATTATTTTTCCATAAATTGAAAATTCTGTAACCTTTAGGCATCAGCAAGACATTTGAGGGTGAAAGAGGAAGAATATATGAGTAATGGGTTCTGCCCGGACAGTATTGTTGCGAAAGTCAGAGACGGCGATATTGGAGCCTATGAGTACATCATAAAGGCTTATGATGATGATGTGCGCATGGTTCTAGGAGCTATTCTTCCCGACAATTCCATGGTCGAGGATGGGGCGCAGGAAACCTTTATTACAGCTTATCACAAACTCGAGGACTATGCAGCCGGGACAAACATGCAGGCATGGATAAAGGAAATCGCCAGGAATACGGGCAGGAACATGCGCAGAAAATGGCTGCAGCAAAACCGCCTGAAGTGCTCGTACCATGAGCACATACGCATTGAACTTGGCGACATGATAGAGGAGAAGGTTGAGGCCATAAGCAGTGATGTTTCAGAATCACTGCAGGATTGCATTCGGCGATTACAGGAAAATACCCGCCTGGTTGTCAATTTGTATTACGAAAAAGGGAATGAGTGCGCCCAGATCGCAGAAAGCCTGAATCGGACTACGAGTTGGGTTAAGGTTACGCTATACCGAGCACGGCTTTCCCTTGCACAATGCATGGAAGCTAAAGGAATTATCTGAGATGGAAGAGCGTATCGAGAGCCTTACCCATGATTTTCTCTCCGGCCACATGGCGGAAGAGGACGGGCTTGAGTTGCTCGATGACATCCGCAACAATGACGCCCTCATGGACGAACTCTCCGACCAGGTTTTTCTGGATGCAATACTCAAACAGCTTTATGCCAAACCAACCGATAGTCAGACTGTCATACAAAAGCTAAAGGAAATGCGCGCCAGCAATACTGCAAACGCGGTAATTTCGAGGCTTAAAGAAGCAAAAAGTGAGAGGAGCACCTCGCGCAGGAAATCAAAACGCGTTAGTGGCGCCTCCCGCTCAAGCAGAAATTCGCGCCGCTCTGACAGGAGACGCAATATTATTCCCCTTTGGCTTAGCGCGTCCCTATGTGCGGCTGCTGCCGTTATAATCCTGCTGATATATGCTGGCCGTACTGCACCGATAGAGAGCAAGCAGGGAATCGGAATAGCCAACTCAAGCAATGGCACAAATGCAAATACCAACGCCGACAGCGAACTAATCCTTACAATGAAATCCTTCAAGGGATCTGTAAGGAAGATCTCAAATGCCGGTGCAACTCCTGCGTTAAATCAGATACGTATTTTGCCGGGTGAAGCTATCAGCACAGAAAAGGACAGCGTTGCAGTTGTGGCATGGCCTGATGGCACCGAGATGTCTATTTCGCAAGAATCTTATGTAAGAGTGGCTGATACAACCAAACGACTCCGCAACAGGGAGCTATATCTCGACAAGGGCAGCTTTTCCGCGAAAGTCGAGCCCCAACCCGTTGGCCGCCCATTTATCGCCAACTCTTCCCACGGCGGGATAGAAGTTGTTGGCACGGAATTCACCTTTATGACCGAACCGGATATGGATCGCCTGAAAGTGACCAAGGGAGCGGTCAAGATTAGAAACGTTAGCTCCGGCAAAACGGCTGAAGTCAAGGCTGGATATGAAGGCCGGTCCGGAGGCGATGATGTGCTTGTTGTTCGTTCCGCTGGAGAAATGCGCAGGATTGATCCGAAGAATAAAGCTGTCGTGGATTTTGACCGCTATATGCTTGGCAATGCATCGGCAGAAAATGTTGAAAATGCCTTCTCGGTTTTCGCTGCGAAGTCTGCAAAGAGCGAGCCGCGCAAGCTCCGCAAGTGCGATAAGGAATTGTTCATTGTCGACCTGGGTCAACCCGGGAAGGCATTCACGACGAAACCAGGCGGCAGTCCGGATTGGTCGCAACCCAACAAAGGCTTCTTCGAAGATGTCGACCGGAAAGTTGCATTAGCGACCTCCTGCGGGGTATCCCTCAAAATAACTGTCATTGATCTGGAAAACGCGCTAAGTGTCGACAACACACCCCGCGACAGGGCAGCGGCCTTGGGATTTGTCAGATGGTTCTCCCCCATTGTGAAAACATGGATTAGCCAGGGCCATGAGGTTGCATTGGTCAATGCGTATCTGCCAAAGGGGATGCCGAAGAGTACCAGCTTGTTACTTACCGACATGTCTGCTGAATTCAAGGCGGTTATCAGCACGCATAAAGACAAATAATTCATTCACCCGATATCTCATCGTTGCATCCCTTTTTGACTATCGTCGAAGAGGCCTGGTGTAACCGTGCTTTCTATCCCGCATTTTTTGATGATCCCCGAAAAATAAGAAGATTCCTGTAACCTCTCCACGCTGACACGACATCTGTATGTGAATAGGAGGAACTGGGAGACTGTTTTGAAAGAAGGAGAGAAAATGAGGTATAATGGACTGCGAAAATGGTTTAGGAAAGCAAGAAAGCAAAGCCGTACGGTCACCTGTGGTCTGGTGGTGTGCATGGCTCTGCTCGCGCCCTTGTCAGTTTCAGCTGCCGATGTGACTGTCGACCTCGGGCCCGAGATAAATGCTGGCGGCACGGCGGGCGGCAATCAATACCAATCCGACCTCCGGGTTAATCCTCTCGACCTGAAAAACTACTGCATAACCACCAAGAACAGCACGGACGAAACCAAGACCGTGCTCCTTCATACCGCCGATGGTGGGGCGTCATGGAGCAGCGTTCCGATGACAAATACCGGCGACCCGGACGTAGTCTACGATCTTTCCGGCAACGCCCACTGGATGTTCATCGACAAGGCTAACAGCAAGCGCCTGGGTTACCGCAAGAGTACCGATGGCGGTAAAACGTGGGGAACTAAAGTGGTTATGGACTCTGCCCTTGACCATCCACATATCGCCTGCGACATGAACCCCAGCAGTCCTTACAAAGGCTCTATTTATATAGCTGGCCGCAACTTCTCGGGAGAGAAGGTTACTATTTATCGTTCCCGCGACGCCGGCTTAACCTGGAGCAAAACCGTTCTCTCCCCCGGTACCCAGCTCGGCTTGGGGTTTGTTTTCAATCTGGTCATTCTTTCGGACGGAACCCTGATCGTGCCCATGCGGACCAAGAACAACATACTGGCTGTGGACGGCTATTACGCAGGTAACGAGGTGGATCTATATTGCCTGCGCTCAACCGACGGTGGCGTGAATTTTGACCAGCCGATTCTTGTCTCACCCAAAGATAGCCCTGCAAAAAGTGGCCCTGGTGGATTCTACGGCATGAGCGCCGGAGTTGGGAAATACAACGGAAAGGACAGGCTTTATATCTCTTTCGTGAAGAACTTCCCCTCCCCGAAGCCATGTGGATTAATGCTTACCAACTCGGACGACGGCGGAAAGACCTGGAGCACCCCAAGACAAATCGTGGGACCGACCGCCAGCGACTGGGGCGCGGGTTCCTGCAGCGTTATGGTGAATAGGGATGGCGTGATTGGAATCCAGTTTTATAGTATATATAAGGGCGATAGCAAGTTCGACGTCTTCTTTACCGCATCGGCCGACGGCGGACAGAATTTCACCACTCCCGTCCGTATCACCAGCGGCCCCATGATTGAACCAGCTCCGCAGCCACGCTATTTCGGCCAGGATCAGGTTTACGGCGACACCGACAAGGACGGGAAGTTCCATGTGGTCTGGACGGACGCCCGCAACAACGCGACCCAGTATACCATTTACACCCGCGTAATAACCGTCAACGGCACATTAGAACCGGTCAATAGCGCCCCCGTAATCGAGTCAATTTACGCCGATCCCTCGTCAGTAACTCTTCCTGAAAAGACGACCCTCGGCGTAATCGCCAGCGATGCGGATATGGACAAGCTTTCCGTAAATTGGAGCAAGACAGCGGGGCCCGGAAGTGTTTCTTTTACCAGTCCCGGTTCTGATGTGACGAGCGTATCATTCAGCGTGCCGGGAGAATATGTTTTCAAAGCGACTGTGAGTGACGGGGAGATATCCATTAGCGACGAGGTCATCGTTACAGTAAATGCTGCACCGGTTCCGGCCAACGGTCTCGGGATTACCCGCGAGGTGTGGTTTGACATTACCGGCACCAGCGTCACGAATCTCACCAATTCGTCCCGCTATCCCATGCAGCCGGATCTGCGTGAAATTCGGTCTTCCTTCGAAGCGCCCACTAAAATTGGCGACTACTACGGAACAAGGATGCACGGGTATCTGCTGGCGCCGGTGACGGGCGATTATACGTTATGGATTGCTGGTGACGATAACTGCGAGCTATGGCTCAGCACGGATGAGTCTACCTCTCAGGCAAAAAAAATTGCATACATTGCGGGTTGGACCAGTTCGCGTGAATGGACCAAATACAGTTCGCAGCGTTCGGCCGCGATCAGACTTGTCGCCGGACAACGGTATTATATCATGGCTCTTCAAAAAGAGCATTCTGGCGGGGATTGCCTTGCGGTTGCGTGGCAAGGACCGGGGCTCAATCAGCAAGTCATCGACGGCAGTTATCTGTTCCCATACAACGAAACCGTAAGCGATCTGTCGGTTGAGCTCAATGGTGTTCTCTCATCCCATGACGTAGAGGTTTATGCCGGCTCCCAGAACACGGTTGGCACCGCACTTGTCGAAGATAATGGTAGCACCCTGCACATAACCGGTAATCTTTGGAGAAAAGTAAATCTCGGTTCTGTAACTGTTACCAAAAATACTGTTCTTGAATTTGACTTCGCCAGCAGCGCCCAAGGCGAAATCCACGGCATCGGTTTTGATAATGATGACGGCGTAAGCTCTGACCTTACCTTTCAGGTTTATGGCACCCAAGGCTGGGGGATTACCAAATTCCGCGACTACGTTGCCCTCTCTGTGAAACACTATGTGATCCCGGTTGGCCAGTATTATACCGGAACTTTCTCGCATCTTATGTTCGTCAATGACCATGATGTTACCAGCCCGACCGGCGATAGCGTATTTTCCAATATAAGGATTTACGAGCAGGCTGTTGCCAGTCCAATCGGGGAAACCGGCACCGTCAAGGCTGCCCAAGCATCTAGTACAGAGTGGCATAAAGTGACCTTCCGGAATAGTTATACCAACCCCGTTGTTGTAATGGGGCCGCCAAGCTACGAAGGTTCTGATCCGTCGTCTATTCGTGTCCGCAATGTCACAACCACCAGCTTCGAGTGGCAGCTCGATGAGTACGATTATCTTGACGGAAAACATGGCGAGGAGACTGTTGGATATATGGTTGTCGAAGCGGGCAGCTACCGTCTCGCCGATGGTTCCTTACTCCAGGCGGGCAAGGCACAGGTCACCGCCCAGTTTACCGGCATAACCTTCCCTGTTGCTTTTGCCTCAACACCTGTCTCTTTGACGCAAACCATAACGGTTAACGATGGCAGCGCCGTGGTTACGCGCCAGACCCAGGACGGCCCGACCGGCTTTCAGGTTTGTTTGCAGAACCAGGAGTCCAGAGCCTCCACCCCCCACTCGACAGAGACGGTTGCATGGATATCCTTCAGCGCCGGAGCCACTGACTTTGGCGGCCTGAAAACAAGCGTCTCCCCTCTTACCACCGAGATAGATCACGAATGGGCAGCAGTCAGGTTCTCGGAATCATTCAGTGTTGCCCCAGTAGTCCTCAGCTCGATGCAGAGCACTCTTGGTGGTGACACTTCAGCCCTTCGCATGAAGTCCTTCGCCACGGGAAGCGTAAGTATCATGATAGAAGAAGAAACATCAAAAGACACCGAGGTATGGCACAAGAAAGAAACCATTGGCCTTGTAGCAGTTGAGGCAGGCGACATCGCTGGAAGCGAGGTAAATGTTATCAAGTAAGGTGCATTTCCTTTGGTCAGATTCATGAGCAAATTTGGTATTCGAAAGGAAATTTGGTGTAGATAGAGTAAATGTTTTTCTGAATGTCAGATCTACTCATTATAAGCATTATACAAACATGAGTAATGCCGTTGATGTTGCTTTGCCGTGTCCATCGTCAGCAAAATTGGCAAAGCTATGGTGAATCAGTTAGGTGAGATAGTCAAGGACTGATGGGCGCAGCGAAGAAGGCCTTGACTATCTCAGATATCTCTGACAGGTTTGGGTTGCCATCCAGTGCAAATGAGCCTGTTGTGAACAAGGACGTAGTAAAGTAAATCCGCCGTGCAACGCGGCGCAGGTTCAGTGCTTAGCAGAAGATCCAGATCGTTTTGGAAGGAATGAGGGGGAAGTGCCGGTTTATGATCTCTGCCGCAAGGAAAATATTGGCTGTCGGTTTACTACATTTGTGTCATTGATGTAGATGATATGCACACTACTCAGTTAGTGTTAAAGGATACAAAAGAGCTCACTGTGCAGTTCCTTCAGAACAGCACCGCTGTGCTACAAATCATAATCAGGATTTTGAGAGCTCATGTTTTCCACCTTTCACTACAAAAGGTTGGCCATGATTACTTTGGGGTAAGTGGACAGTTGCCGTGATAGGTTCGGGGATATCCACATGAATTTGAAAAGCTTTCCCTGATTTGTTTTCAAAAGACATCTCAACTGGCCCATGGGGGGTAGGAAGTTTTATCTCCCCATATTCCAAGGAACCTGGCTGGGGTTGAATTATCATGTCGCCAAAACCCGGTGCGGTCGGCCGTAATCCCATCAGTCTGCGGGGTATGATGTTGGCTGGAGCAGCCCCCCATGCATGGTTCCAGTCGAGATTGTTTTTGTATTTCCAATCCCATGCCTCAAGGGTCATTGTTGAACCAAGCTCAATCATGTTCCACCAGCTTCGGTCATGTCTGGCTGTCATAAGGGACAACTCATATCCGTCTTCACCTGCTCCATACAGGCCGTCAAGAAGATGCTGCGCTCCATAAACACTGCATGCCATCCCTCTGGACTTTATAAATTCAATTACCGACTTCGTTCGGTCCTGCGAGACAAGGCCAAAAGCCAAAGCAAACATGTTTGCATGAAGTGAGGCATGGGTTGAACTCTCGCCATCAATATACACGCCTCTGTCTTTATCGAAGAGCAGCTCGTTAATTGATTTTGCAACAAGTGCAGCCGCTGCACTCAAATTTGATGCATCTGCCTTACGGTTTAAAGCTTCGGCAATGTGCGCCATTGCCTGCAAGGCTTTATAGTGGAATGCGTTTACAACCGTATTGACCGGTGCCATGTCGTATTCATCCCGCTCCCCGAAGTTTCCCTTCGTAAACTCTTTTGGCGGCCAGTCAACAAGGTCTTTAGGAGAACGGTCCAGATGCAACGCATCAACAAGCTCGCTGGTTACCATCCCGGTTTCGGTGCTTATCAGGCCGTCTTCCCTCTTCAGGCATTCGAGAGTGCGCAGCTGCAGGTCATCATAACATTCGTCCATAAATGCCGCGTCGCCTGTATACATGTATTCAGCCCACGCCATTAAGGGGGAATGAAGCAGCCATTCGGTCGGCCATGTCGGATGATGGATAAAATGTCTTTGCGTAGCCCTCGCCATTTCATAGCTGGCATCAAGGCAGTAATGGCATAGCTGGTTGATGTAAGCATCACCCTCATACGGGATGCGTTCCCTATCCCCGTCCACATACAAGCCGCAAAAAGTTGTGGCCTTGATTGTATGTTTGCATATATCCCACACCTGGTTCAGTGTTTCGTCAGAGCACTTGAAGTGCGAGGCATCATCATTGAAGGGGTAATGCACCATCACCTGCGATATGTCGATAAGCTTCGCCGATTTGCCGTCGGGAATGATAATCTCACAATAACGGAACGGCATTACCTCGCCGATCTCGGGAGGCATCAGGATAGCCTGCGGGCCCGTATTTCTTTCATCCGGGGGAATTGCCACCGTATACGTCTTAATGCCTGCCTTTACCGGGATTTCAATTTTCCGGTAACGGACGCACCCTTCCGGTTCGCGTTCAAGCTTATTTTCCGCCGACAGTTTTTCGCAAGATGCACCTCGATTGAGCAATCGTTGCTGATATCAAGGGAGATTTCAATTGTCCCAAAAACGGCTTTTTCAAATGCGATAAAGAAATGCCCCGCATTTATATTTAGCATTCGCTTTGGCTTTAAGTGTGTTGTTGTGAGGGGCAGGCTGGCCTGGTTCATTTTAGTAGTCTTCCGATTACGGCTTCTATTTGATTGCCAATTATTAAGCAGAAAAACTTATTCGTCCATTTAACCTTTATATATCGTTAGTGTCAATGGGCTGCAACCTGCCCTTACAACCAATTTCTTCATGATATGCCTGATAGCTTTTTTGTTTAGATAGATTGGATGTTTTCCCGAGCGGACTTCCTTCAGGATGGCGTTGTCGAGATATATAGGTCACCAGTCTATAGCCCGCTATTCTCATGAATGAACAGCAAAAGCATAATGTATTCCGGGCTTGTTTCAAGGGGGAGAGGTTATTCTACCAGCTTGATCGTTCCCATTGCAGCGGGCGAGATGTGGGGGCAGCCGTGCTGGGTGGGCGCCCAGTTTGCGGGAAAGAGTTCGAGTTTTCCGTTCTTTTCCGAAACGCGCCAGTCGTAGCGCAGGAAATTCGCGCGCATGGTCATGGCCTTGAATTCTTTCGCGCCCAGTCGGTGCAGAAGCGTCTTGGCGGGAAGAGCAAGCTCCACCGTCCAGCCCGTTTCTTTGCCATTCTCCGTCAGCTTGCCGGTTCCGACCCTTAGCCCGTCGAACTCCCACGCGCGAAAACCCCACAGGTCTTTCGAGGAGAACTTGGGAGTCAGGCGCAGGCTGGGCGTGGACTCCGCTTCGGCGGTGAGGAGGAATATCTTGTCCAGCACCTCACCCGCGGGATTGATCTGTAATTCGACATATTGCCGTGCGTCGCCCACAGGGTCGATAAAGACCTCGCACACATCCTCGCGGTAAAGGTCTTCGTCGTGTTTGTACTTGCCGGTTGATATTATGTTTTTATCGTGGCAGGTAAAGAAGACATAAAGATCGGACTTGCCCCACATGATGCGTACTTCCGTTCTGGGGTCCGGATTAAGAGGAGATGGCTTGATGTGCAGCGGAGGGGTTAGTCCGTCGATAAGGGCCGCCTTGTCCCAAAGCTTTTCATCGAGCTTGCCGTCGATCACCGGTGCGGTTGCGGTAAAGGGAATGGTGAGAGACGGGGTTGTTGCCGTTTTGGTTTCTTTCGGCGCTGCCGGTTTCTGAGCGGAACTGTCGCTGCCGCAGCCTGCGAGGACGGATGCGAAAAGGATGAAGAAAGCCAATATGCAATTTCTGGAGCCCATGAAATCTCCTTCTTTAAAAGGCGCGAAAATTGATAGAGAAAACGTTTCGACTACGGAGGCGGAACCGGGGCGTAGCCGTTGAAATAATCGAGAAGGTACTCTCCTCCTCGCGAATTTTCACCCTTGTCCACCCTGCTCTTGTAGCCGTTAAAAAAGGTTGAACTGTTGCGGTTTCGGACCGTGTCGTCGGGGTCGTTGAAGGTTGCGGCCGCGCCGTTGGCGTTTACATAGTTATAGGCTGTTGGGTGGTTGTTGCGCCACTGTGAGTTGCTTTTGAGGCAGACGTCGTTGGCGAGGCCAAAATCGCCAGGTACCTTCTCCAGTTTGAAGCCGGTGTACATGGCGAATGTGTTGTCTCGCTTGCTGTAATAAAGCGCAGCGAGAGGCTCGCAGACGTTGTATGAACTGCGGGTATCGTGCTTGAGGCTGTACAACCTCTTTGATGTGGAACTGAAACCGGGTTGAACCTTGGTCCAGCCTGGAGCACTCTCCGAGGCGGGGCAGTAAAGCACTTCCGGTTCGCTCGAATCATAGTCCATGGCGCCGTCGTCGATGAGGGTTCCGAGGTGGCGAATTCGCGGGTCGCTCTGGCGGGTGAGAAATTCGGTTTCCCACATCTGGTAGCCGTAGGCGTAGCCGTCGTTGTTGTCCGCATAAAGGCTGCAGAGCACATAGACCTGTTTGAGGTTGTTCTTGCAAGCGGCGATGCGGGCCTGGTCGATAGCAATTCCGAGGGCAGGCAGGAGCAGGCCTGCGAGAATGGTTATGATCGAGATCACGACCAGCAGTTCGACGAGGGTAAATGCTCTTCTGCGCATCAGGCAATCCTCGCAACAAGCCTTCCTGCTTTCAGCATACCTCATAGTCAACGCCCAGACCAGAAAGTATCCATGCCCGCTTCGGGATATTTTATTTCGGCGGGGAACATGGTTTCCGAATGGTAGTCGGTGAAGAGGACGTTGCTGCGGCCGTAATGCCGCTCGAAATCACCGATGCGGTCGGCCGCGAAGCCGGAGGTTATAATAACCGACCCGCCGGATTGTTCAGTTCTTATCGTCTCGAAGACGAGGGCGGTGCGGCTCGGGCGCAAAATCATCCTGGATTTTTTCGGAGTCCAGTAATTCTCGTTACGGATTCCGGTGGTGCACGGGTCGGTGTGCAGTATTTTCATGTTCATGCCGTAATCCTTGGCCGGGGTTTTCTGCCAGGCGTTGGTGCGCCCCATGTTTCCGGGGCAGATGAAAATGCCGTCCCACTCCTTGTTCGGATTGAGGGTTACTCTCCAGTTCGGAACGCTGGCGTGCTCCGGCTCCGCCCCCGGGAAAGGATCTTTCGTGGGGGCCGGCAAATATCCGCCGAACTCGTCGGTGTACTGGCAGAACAGGACGCCCATCTGTTTTTCATTGTCCATGCAGGCGACAAGCCTCGCGTTTTCGAGAGCCTGCTGCAAGGTCGGCATGAGGAGCGCCGCAAGGACTGTTATGACTGCAATAACAATAAGCAATTCGACAAGGGTGAATGCTTTTCTGCAACAGTGCATCATCTCTTCCCTTTGAGCGGGCCGGTGGACTCTCCGACAAAGAGAGGCATTTTATCCGGACCGATGACGAGGGGGCCGTCCCACTCCCCGCCGCCGATGATCCAGTTGAAACAAATTTCGAGATAGGGGTCTGGGTCTTCGAGTTCGAGAACGGTGAGTGATGGGTTGAGATAGCGATAGTAGCCGTCGCCGCCGAGGGAGCAGATGGAGATGTCTTTCCCGATCTTTACGCCTTCTTCGGAGAGAGCCCTCATCACCCCCATGCTTGACACTTCGCCGGTGATGAAAATAGCCGAGGGGAGTTTCTTTCCGGAAGAGATGTAGGCCTTCATGGTTTGATAGCCCTGCTCGATAGGCTTGCCGTAATTAGGCACGGGGTTGTCGACAAGCTGGGCTTTCTCGCCGAGTTTTCGCTCTTCGCACCAGATGCGCCACTGGTCGATGCGGCGCAGAACGCTCTGCGAACTGGGGAGAAAATTCCAGCAGTCCACACTGTAATGGCCAAGCGACGCGAGATAATCCAGCAGGTCCGGCACGCAGGAGGGCGGGGTGGTCAGAATGCTCGGGATGCCGAAGTCAGATCCGTCGTGATCCATGCAGACCACGGGTGTGCCCTTCTTTTTTGATTGGTCGGCGAGGCGGCCAGAGAGCCACTTGTTGCCTTTGGGGTCGATGCCGCAGAGCAGGACGGCGTCGAAGGATTCGAGGGTTTCGCCCACGATGGGGTCGTCGGGATGGACGAAGTCGATCGCCCTGACCTGCACGCCCATGCGGCGCCCGGTGTGTTCGGTCGCGCGGCATAACCACTTTGTGAAGGGGGAGGACGAGGCGGGGCTGAGGAAGGCGACGCGGTAATTGGCCTCCTGCCGATCCATGGTGGCGCTGTTGTCGAGGCGGCCGTTCTCGTGCCTGACCAGCGTGCCCTCGTCGACAAGCATCTGTATGGCGCGCCGCGCAGTCATGCGGGATACCCCGAGCTCGCTTGCCAGACGCCGCTCGGAAGGGAGACCTCCGATAACATAGTCTCCCTTGCCGAGGCGTGATTTAAGTGTTTCAGCTATTGCCTGGAACTTTGCCATTTATTCACCTTTATTTGATCAGATAACTGTTGAGCTCCATTTTACTGCTCTTTACCGTGAAGACCAGCTTGCCGTCTTTCTCGACAGCCGGGATCTCCGCGCCGGTAACCAGATCGGTTACCGTGGTTTTTCCGGCGAGGGGAAGGCTGACCTCAAACTCGGCGTCCTTCATTCCCTTGAACACGACCGCCGCATAAACGCCATTTGCGCTTTCATAGGTACGGACGCGGACGTCCTTGGCCGCCGGGTTCTCCGCCGCGACCGCATCCTCGACCACAGTGCCCTTGATGTCGGGCAGGGCGAGGTAGGCCTGGGCGAAGCGGCGATGGTCGTCGGCAAATCCGCACCCATAAGTGTATGTCGTAAATGTTATCACATTTGCATCGACATGGTAAAGGGTCATTATCTGATGGGCCATGGAAAAACCCTGGCCGCCGGGGGTCATCTCGCTGGTCTGGTAGTCGTCGTTCTGGATATTCCAGCGCCCCTTTTCCTCATAGTAGAACATGTCGCACATGGCCATGCCGCTGCCGGTGCGGAAGTATTTGAGGTACTGGTCGTTGTCAGCCAGATAACGCCAGTGCACCGGCGCGAAGAGGTAGATATCCTTCACGTCCTTGAAAAGTTCGGGGTGGAGGTTCCACTCCATTGCGCCGAAGTTGGTGACGATATTAAGGTAGTCGGCGTCCTTGAGCTTGAGCTGTTCGGCCTTGATGCGCTTGTACCACTCTCCCGCGCGGTCGACATTGTAATAGTCCGACCAGTCCTGGGGCTTGTTGAAGCCGTTTGGCGTGGGGCCGAGGTTCCAGCCGTCCTGATCCCAGTTATAGTAGAAGAGCTTGAGGTCGGGGCGGTAGCTCTTGAGTTTGTCGCGCATCTTGATAAGGAAATCGCGGCGCTTGCCGTACCACCACATATGGTACTCGTTCTTCATCTTCTTGGAGGCCCACTGGGCGATCTTCTTGGCGTCGCCCTCGGGCATGGTGTTGCCGGTTTCCTTGCAGAACATCTCCACATCCTGCTTGCCGTAGCTGCAGGTGATGCGCTCATTGCGCATGCGCCAGAGGAGGCCCTTGATGTGCGGGTATTTCTCGATCTTGCTGCCCACCATGTCGTCGAGCAGGGTCTCCATCTCTTTCCACGTGTCGGGGTGGAGGATGTTGGCGCCCCACTGGCAGAAGCGGCCGCAGGGGTCGATTTTGCCGTCGGGGCCGATCACCCATGCCTCTTTCGGGAGGGCTGGGCTGCCGCCGTATTCAAAACGCGGGGCGATGTCGATACCGGCCTTGGCGGTAGCGGCAAGATACTTTTCGTAAATCTCCGAATTATCCTCGCCGGTCAGTTTTGTCGCCGAGTTCCACGCGTCCGGTTCGGGAACGGAGAAGCCGACCCTGGTTTTCATATAGGCGTGGCCAACCCATTTCTGGAAGACCGGGGAGATCATGTTCAGCCCCATGAAGCGGGCGTCCCGGGCAAGGTCATAAGGCACGCGGTCGGGCATGCGTTCCCAGTCAGCCATGAGAATGCGCTGAGGCAGGCCGTCGGGTTTGCGGATCACTGGGTAATGTTTCTCGATGTCCGGGATCTCGTAAAGGCGGATCTCGCCCGCTGCGGGGCCGGCCTCGAACTCCGGCGCGTAACAGCGGCCGATGTCGTGGAAAGCAACCCAGAAGCCGTGCTTGCCGCTGGCGGCGCGGGAACCTTTGTAGCCGAAGGTGAAGTCGTCATTGAAGACGATATTGTCAAACCACTGCCATTCTCCGGTCTGGGGGTAGTTGCCCTTCGGATCGTCAACAGCGGTGCCGGAGCGGAAGCCTGTGCCCTCGTAGTTGCGCCCCGTCTTGATATGCATGGCCTGATACCGCGCCACATTGTCGGGGTAGGATACGCGCAGGATATAACCAGTGTGCGGTTTGACCTCGCCGCGGCCGATGCGGTAGAGGAAGTGCTCGTTGTTGTTGGCTTCGCGGTATTTCTTGCCTTTGAACTCCTTGACCGTTACGCCTTTTTTCCACGTTGCATAAGCGCGGCGGCCGACCCAGCTGTCGCGGATGCCGCCTTCCTTGTAGGGGTGCTCGTCGGTGGCGGGGTCTTTGGAGCAATCGATCAC
>JAFGWW010000300.1 GCA_016936955.1 Planctomycetota bacterium
CATAGCCTTCATAAAAGCTTCTGCGCTTGGGCTCAAGCTCTTTGAGATAAGCGGCGAGTTCCGGGTTGTCGTTGCGAATAGCGAGGGATTCGCGGAACTTCTCCAGCCCCGCCTCGCGTTTACCCTCTTCCAGCAGTAGACGCCCTTCCATCTCCAGAAGATAGGGGGACTGGGCAACCCAGCCCTGCGCCTCGGCAATCACCTTCGCTTCGCCCGCCTTGTCGCCAAGCGCCCTGACGCACCTCAGCACATCAAGCCAGCAAGGTTCCGAACTGGGGTCGAACTCGGCCATGCCCCGGTAAATCGCCTCCGCTTCGGAATATTTCTTCTCGCCGAAAAGCCTGCCCGCCTTTATGGAGAGGATGGAATCAACCGGGCAATGCTTCATAGCCAGCTCCAGCACATCCTCCGCCTCCTTGTCCTCGGTGGCGGAGGAGATCAGCATGCTGTAGAGCTCGGCATTAAGGGGAGCCTTCTCGAGAGCTTTCCTGTAAGCCGCGCGCATCTCCGGCTGCCACCCTCTGGACGACTCGATCTCGGCGATAACCTTCCATGCGGTGGTTGAGTTGATGCTTTTCAGAAGATCCCGCGCTTCCTCCTCCGCCTTGCGCAGAAAACCGGAGCGCTGCAATTCATCGAGGCGAAGCTCTCTGGCGCTTACCGCGATCGGGGATGAAGCCACCGCCCTCTCCAGCATCTCGCGCTTTTCGTTGTCGTCCGACTGGACCACCGCCAGCATCTCAAGCAGTATGGGCGAATCCGGCGTAAGGGAGACCGCGCGTTCCAGCAAGGGGCGAACCCGCATGAAGCGATAGTCGTCCATGCCGCGCACTATAATAAGGTATGCTTTCGTGCCAAGGATAAATGCGTCGTCGGGATGTTTGGCAAGGAAGTCGTCAAAGTAACCCAGAGCGCCGCATGCAACCGGTTTAACCGGAGCGGCGGCTTCTATGTCGACATCCGCATCCCCGCAAGCATCGCTGAAATCCTTTTCGCCAACCTTGAAAGCAATAAGATTGTTCCTGGCATCTGCCCTGGCTGCCGAACCGGCAAGGGAAAGCTCTTCCGCCTTGAGAGGGACAACCTTCATCCTGAGGGCAAACTCGGCAAACCGTTCCGCCCCGACCTTGCACAGGATCACGTTTCCGCCTTTTCGGAGTTTTACCGGGAGGACAATCTGCGCCGCGCCCTGATTGAAACAATCGCTCTCCGAATAGATCTTCTGTCCGTTAAGCCAGATGGCACACGCGCCGCCCGTATTACATAATATACTGGCCTCGGTCTCTTCCTTCGCGTCGACCACCGTGGCGGCGTAGGCGCAGGACTCTTCGGCAGGATAAATGATTTTCGAAAACTCAAGATTTCCATGCCACGGCATCTTGGGCTTGAACCACTTTACCTTGCGCCCGCGACCGGCATATTCAGCATTGAGGTCTATCTTCGGCAAGGAGGTTTCAATCGCTCCCAACTCCACAAAGCCGCTGCCGTCGCGGTTCTCGAAAGGCCCCACAACCTGCCACTCGCGCACAAAGGGCTCCGCCACGATGAGTTTCATGGCTTCGCTGTTTTTGCCGAGGTGCCTGTAAACCTCGCCCAGAGCATTGCGGACCAGATTCCTCTCCCAGAGTGAGATGTCTGCACGCCCCGCCCTTTCCGCAAGCGCCTCCGCGATGGGCGCGAGGTCTTTTGCGTCGTCAAGGATATTGAGAATATCGGCCAGCGCCACCTCAACCCACGGGCCGTGATAGCCGGACTTGAGCATTACGGCATAGTTGTCCAGAGCCGCGGCGTATTCGCCAGTCTCAAGCCGTAGGGTCGCGAGGGCAAAGTTTGCAGCCCCGCTTTTGGGATTATCCTTGAGAACGACTCCAAAACTATCGCCCGCCTCCTTCAGCTTTCCCTTCCCAAGAAAGTCAAAACCCTCGGCCAACTTCGCTCCAACCGCAGCCTCCTCCCCGGCGGCGCCTTCAAAATAAAGGGCGGCCGAATCGGCACCATATATATATGAATAGGACGAGACAGGCATGTACGCGGCGAAAGCCATGCAAAGAATGCGCAAAACAACGCGGAATCCGTTCTTCTTAGCAGCACATATTTTCATATTTTATTCCCGAGCAAGAATGTGTCCCGAAAAGCAACGCAGAGTCCAACCCTATTATATAATGTAAATGCGCGCCCATTTCCAATGTAAATATGGTAAGACCTCCCGCAACCGGGCGTCCGATAACACATTGCGTGCATCAAAGTTTGAAACGATTCTTCGCCAATCGGCATGTACCGGATGGATTGCGAGTAAACCGGAGCCGGTTTGCCCGCTTTTGCCATGACATTAGGGGCAGGCAGGCAATAATAACGCCATGTTTGGTTTAAATATAAACTTGGCTGCGCATTTTGCCGATACCCTAATAGGCTCTTTTTTACTAAGAGCCTGTGGTTTAATATTTTACGGGAAAAGTTGTACTTTTGCAGCTTGACAGTTTCGGCTGACCGTAATAGCATTTAGATTCCCGCCGGGCAGGCGTATAAAGCAGACCGGCGAGACTGTATGTAATATAGGGCTTCATGGATAACATCCATGCAAGCGCATAGGTATTGTTAAAGGGATTTAATGGGATTTTTCAAGAACCTCCTTTCAGGACGCGAGATCAGCAGACTGGAAGAACTCATCGCCACCTCCCCGGCGCCCAGCCTCTTTATCAGGCTGGCCCAGCTATACAGGGAGAAGGATGAGGAAGACAAGGCGAATGAAATCACCAGAAAAGGAGCCAAGCTCTTTCCCGAAAGCGATATCCTTAACGATGCCTGCCACGACCTCGACAAGGTCAAGAACGAAGCGGACAAGCAGCGCATCCGTTCCCGCATAGAGCAGTACCCGAGCCCCATGCTTTACGCAAAGCTGGCGGAGCTGTGCCTCAGCGATGACCTCGCCGAAGCGGAAAGGGTATGCAACTCAGGCTGCCGCTCCTACCCCGATTACGGCGGGCTATGGACTGTCATGGCCAGGATAGCCCAGATGCGCGGCAACCTGAGCGAAGCGTACGCGCACCTTGAAAAAGCCACCGAACTGGACAAGTACAATTACAACGCCCTCTTCATGCTGGCGGAAGTTGCGGTCCAGACCGGCAGGAAAGACAGCGCGAAACAGGCGCTGGAGAAGATTCTCTTCTTCGCCCCCGACGACATCAAAGCAAAAAAATGGCTGGATAATTTCGATGCCAAGGCAGCGGAGATCGAGTCTGCCCTCGCCGCCAAGTCCCCGGCGGCAAAACAGGGCGCGGATATGGTTGAGAGCGGCAAGCAGCGCACCGCGATGCTCAACGCCAAAGAGATGGGCCTCATGCCCGAAGACAAAAAAGGCAGTGGCGTAGGCACCAGCCTCCACGTCGAGATCCGTGAGATCAGAAGGGTTGAGGGTGTTTCCGGTACGATCCTTCTCGACCCCAACGGGCTTGTCATTGCCAGCGACCTGCCCGACGGCATGAATGAAGAACTCACCGGGGCCCTGATTACAAACATCTTCAGGATCGCCGACGACCACGCGAAAAACCTGACCCTCGGGGAATTCGAGGACGGCATAATCGATACCGAAACCGGGCGCATCCATATTATCAGGGTGGCGCAAATGATCATGGCCGTTTTTGCGGGAACGGAGACAAAGGCGGGATTGCTCCAGCGGGCGATCCACACCTTCGCCGAACGCGTTATGGATCAGGCCGGCTGAGGCGGGGAAAGGGATAATGAAAGAAATACTCAGAAGCATCAACAAAATCCCCGGCGTGCGAGGCACCCTGCTTATCGGTCAGGATGGACTGCTGATTGACTCCGATATTGAGGACTCGCAGGACTCCGGAACCATGGCCGCCGTGGCGTCGAGTGTAAACTCGACGCTATCCCACGCTATCGCCCGTATGAACGCGGGAGGCAAAATGACGCGCTTCGTGATGAACGGCTCTGCAGGCAGCATCGTCCTCCTCTCGGCTGGCGACGCCATTTTCCTGACTCTGGTCAGGAAAGACGCCAATATGGGGATGGTTCTTGTGGAACTCAAAGATGCGGCTGCAAAACTTGCAGACATGATGGACAAATAATAACTTTCGGTTACAATAAGTTGCATTGCATCTACAGTACACCGGGTGTAAAAACGTTTAGCGGAATATCGCTCTACTTGAGAGGCTCAACATGGTTCAGATCAATTTCGCCCTACGCGAAGTCAACGTGAAAATCGTCTACTACGGCCCCGGCCGAAGCGGCAAGACGACCAATCTTGAGATCATCCACTCGAAGGCGCCGAAAGGCTCCATCGGCGAGATGATGTCTATCGCCACCGAGACCGACCGCACCCTCTTCTTCGACTTCCTGCCTCTCGACCTCGGCAAGGTTGCGGGCATGAACACCAAGTTCCAGCTCTACACAGTCCCCGGTCAGGTCTATTACAAAGCGACGCGCAAGCTGGTTCTTCAGGGCGCGGACGGCCTGGTCTTTGTCGCCGACTCTCAGGCAGACATGATGGAAGAAAATATCCAGAGCCTTGAGGACCTGGAAGACAACCTGCGCGAAAACGGATTGGATATAAACTCCATCCCCCTTGTAATCCAGTGGAACAAACGCGACCTTGACAATGTCCTCCCCGTGGAGGAACTCAACGCCAAGCTCAACAAATGGAACGCCCCGAATCATCCCGCTGTCGCCATTCAGGGAGACGGAGTATTCCCGACCCTGAAAGCGCTTGCGAGCACCGTAATCCAGAAGCTTAACAAGGAGCACGGTTATGGTGACGCCGGAGCTGCCCCGGCTGCGCAACCTGCTCCGGCCCCGGCTGCGCCCGCACCGGCCGCCACCGCCTCCGACCTTGCTGCGGAGCTTTCCCAGTCCGCCGCTCCGGCAGCCCCGGTTGCGCCAGCAGCACCCAAACCGGTCGCACCGCCACCTCCGCCACCAGCTGCGGCTGTTGTTCCGCCGCCGCCGCCACCGCCTGTGGCGCCTCCGGCTCCAGCACCGGCCGCTCCGGCAGTGCCACCACCTCCGCCGCCTCCCCCGGTTGCGGCCCGTCCTGCTCCTCCGCCGCCGCCACCGGCTCCGGCTCCCGCACCAGCGCCTGCCGCGCCGCCTCCGGCCGCTCCGGCTGCGCCCGCTCCGGTTCCGTCCGAGCCCGCGCCAGCGCAAGGCGAGAGGATTGCCACAGAAGATCTGAACCCCGTATCCCGCGAGATCCGCAAGCGCAGAGAAGAACGGGAAAAACGGCAGAAAGAACAGCTTGACCGGATCAAGAAAAGCAGCCATAAGCCCATCAACAAGGGCGGCGGTCTCAGCCCGGCCATGATAGTTGTTGGGGTTATCCTTATTGCGGCAATAATTGCTATTGCCATATTTCTGACGAGGTAGGGGCTTTCGGAATCACCGTTCCCTGATGGAGATTAAAAGATGAGTGCCATGCCGCCCGATGACAATACCCTGCGCCAGAACCGCCTCGTTTTCTACGAAGACGACGTCGAAGCCATAGACAATTGCCTTGACCAGTTCCTTCAGAGGAGCAAGGCCAACTGCGCCCTGTTGATTGACGTCGAAGGCCACCTTGTCACCAAGAAAGGTTTCACGCAAACACTCAATACAACGACGATCGCGGCCCTCGTTGCCGGCAGCTTCGCCTCTACCCGCGCCCTTGCCCAGAACCTCGGCGAGAAGGAGTTCTCTGTAATTTTCCATCAGGGCGAGAACGAGAACATCCACATCTCCCTCGCCAGCGACCGCTGCCTTATCGTGATCATTTTTGACGACCGGACCACTATCGGCATGGTGCGCCTTTATGCCAAGGAGGTTACGGACGAGCTTTCCGCCATACTGGGGAAAGTCAGGGACAAAGCCAAAACGCAGCCAAACCCGGTTGAGGACACCCAGTTTCAAAAAGAAGCTGAGGCTAAACTGGACGAGTTCTTCTCCGAAGACTGAGAACGGGTCATGGACGGCTCAAGCCATCCCGACACGTACCGGGCAGTGCGTCAAGGATAGGCATCTATCACAGCCAGTTCCGCCAATCGTCTGACAAACAGGACCCGGCTAAACGGAATATTCTATGGGATTTCAAGGCGACCTAGACAGTTTCGGCCTTGCCGCCATTTTTCAGACTCTGACCGCAAACAAGCAGAGCGGCACTCTGCACGTATTCGACGATACCACCCACCGTTATCTCGTTTTTTCGCAGGGCTCAATCCGCTCCGTCTCCACCGGCAAACGACAGAACGTCAGCCTGGGCGAGATCCTTGTGGCGCGCGGCGTGATAAGCGAGGTTGAACTTGCCGGAGCCCTCACCCTTCAGGCAGGCACCAACGAACTCCTAGGTAACGTCCTGATCGAAAGCAAGGTCTGCACCAAAGAGCAGATCGACACCGCCCTGCGCTTCCAGATAGAGGAAGAAGTCTACGACCTCTTCACCTGGAAGGGCGCCAATTTCGAGTTTCACGAATCCCCCCCCGACGAAAAGATGATCGGCGCCGACTACCGCGTAAGCCAGATCGAGGTCAACACCAGCGGCATTATCCTCGAAGCCATGCGCCGTATCGACGAATGGGGTAGGATCGCCGAATATATCCCCACCGTCCACATGATCCCGGTTATCAGCCCCGAGAAACAGGATGAGGCTTTCCTCCTCACCCTCTCCCCGGAAGAGAAGCGGATCGTAACATTCATGAACGGTGTCAACGACATCGAGACCATAACCCGCAACAGCTGCCTCGGCCGTTACATGGTCACCCAGTTCATCTCCCGTCTTTTGAGAAACGGAGAGGCACGCGAAGCAACCTGCTCCGAGATGCGCGAAGCGTCAGAAAACCTGATGCTTCTCGGGTCTCTCGAGCAGGCCATCATGCTCCAGCGCCGGGTGCTTGAAATC
>JAFGWW010000301.1 GCA_016936955.1 Planctomycetota bacterium
GACCGGAGAGGGCAAAACCGAGTGCACAGGCGCAATACAAAAGGCTATTGATGATTGTGGCGAGGCTGGGGGCGGAACCGTGCTGGTGCCGGCCGGTTGCTATCTGACCGGGCCGCTGATACTCAGAAGCCATGTCTGGCTGCATCTGGAGCCCGGGGCTACACTGCGCGCGATTACTGATATCGCGAGATGGCCGGTTATCCCCGCCCCATATGCGGGAAAGGAACACGAACGGGAGGTATACCAGCCTTTTATTTATGCAGAGAATGCCTCTGACATCGGGGTTACGGGAGCGGGCACCATAGACGGCTCAGGCCATGTATGGTGGCCGGAACAGGTGCGCAACGAAGTATTGAAAAATCGCAGGCCGCGCCTGATTGCCCCCAACGGCTGCACAAACGTGACACTCGAAGGGGTTACTGTCACAAACTCCCCCGAATGGACCATAAACCCGGTCTGTTGCAATAATGTCAGAATCAGCGGCCTTACAGTGCAGAACCCATACAATTCTCCAAACACCGACGGAATCAACCCCGACTCCTGCCGCAACGTCCGCATCTCTGACTGTTATATTGATGTCGGGGATGACTGCATTACGATCAAGTCGGGAATCGAAGACAGCACACGCCCGGCCGGATTGTCGGCCTGCGAGAATATTTCAATTACAAACTGCACCATGGTACACGGTCATGGCGCGGTGGTATGCGGCAGCGAGATGAGCGGTGATGTCAGGAACGTGACCATAAGCAACTGTGTGTTCCAGGGAACCGATCGCGGCCTTCGCTTCAAGTCGCGGCGCGGACGCGGCGGCATTATCGAGAACATCCGTGTCAGTAATATAATCATGGACAAGGTCAACACCCCCTTCGCGGTCAACCTGTTTTATTTTTGCGATGCCTTTGGCGAGTCTCGCGTAGTAGACAAACACGCATATCCCGTCGATTCATCCACCCCCCGAATCGAGCGGCTGCATTTCAGCCATATCACCGCACGGGACGCGCAGTTTGCGGCCGGCGTATTCCATGGCCTGCCGGAGATGCCGATCCTCGATATCACTCTGCATGACATCGACGTCCAGATGGACCCCGGCGCGGTGGAGGGCGAGACCATCATGGCCAGTACGGTTGCGAAGATGCGCAAGCGGGCCTTTTTCCTCAGGCATGTCCGGGGCTTCGATCTGCAATCCGTACGCATTGACGGATACGACGGCCACTTTGTTGACGACGAAGATGTTGAGGAGATGACAGGTGTGCCTGAAAAGTAAGGGAAATTGCTTTACATATGAAAGTCTAGAATCGTCATGGTCGGCGGAGGAGGAGAGCATGGGTATACGGATAAACGCATCACGCTACAGCCGGGGTTTCACTCTGGTGGAACTGCTTGTAGTGATCGCGATTATCACCATACTTGCAGGTCTGTTGCTGCCTGCGCTGGGGCGGGCCAAGGAGGAGGCGCTCAAGGTCAATTGCATGTCAAATATGCGCCAGATCGGCGTCTGCGGGCTTATGTATGTTGATGACAACCGAGGCTATTTTCCCCCACCCGACCCCAAGTACTGGCCCGAATACTGGGCCAATGCTATTGAGAAGACCACGCCTCAGTATTACGGCCAGTATATCGGCTACCCCCACTGGTACAGCGAAAAATACGGATCGGGCAAATCAATCCGGGAGCTGCGCAATTCTGTTCTGTACTGCCCGAGCTATACGCTGCCATACAACGAGCTTAACTTTTTCCGCTGCAGTTACGGCATCAACCCCCGCCTGCCAGAAGAGATCGCATACAAAAGCAGCCTGAATTCATATACACTCAACTGCACAAGCGCCAAGCTGAGCACGATCAGACGTCCGAGCACAGCCATCGCCTATGGAGAACGCTACCGGAACTACGCCCTGGGAGGCACCGCGCCCACAGCAGCAGACTTGGACAACCGCAGCGCCGGGATCGAGATGATCCGCCACGGCGACGGATGCAACCTTCTCTTCGCCGAAGGCCATGTAAAATTCTACACCGGCGTGGCGATTGTCTCGTCAATCGATAAGGGCCTACGCATCCAGTAAACAATTGCACGCGGAACAACATATCTTTCGCATAACACAAAACGCCTCCCCGCTGATACCAGCAGGAAGGCGTTTATGATATGTCCAGTCTTTTAATATTTCAGTTACGGCGCCGGATTCACCACCGCCAGTCGTCGGTGCGGAAGGGCTTAGCCCATTTCCCAGCCTTGACTCCAACACCTGACCCAATAACCATATTATGGGTGAATAGTTTTGCCGGACTTAACATATAAATTCTTCCGTAATAAATCGGTTTTGTGGCGATTACTTTTTCTTGACCGTGATCGGCTTGCCTTCCACGCCAGCATAGGCGACAATGATCTCCGCAACGCTATTGCCGTCATTTTTGCCATAGTGCCAGTTATTAACCAGTTCGACAATGGGGTCGCCCGCTTTGAGATGCAGCGTCTTGCCTGATTCGGCTACGACCGTAAGCTCTCCTTTAATGAGGACGCCCATGTTGATGACCGGGTGCTCGTGCATCTCCAGTTCAGTGTGGGGCGGAATCTGAATCCGCAGGATAGTGATTTCCGGCTGCCCCTGCGGGTAGGCGGGCAGCAGCTCGCCGTTCCATGAATGGGTGGACTTGACAAGGGTTTCCGCTTTCACCGTCGTTATGTTTTCGGAACATCCCGCCAAGAAGGATACGTACAAAGCCAGAAGCAAATAGAGTTTCTTTTTCATGATGTGACGGCCTTTCCATAACAAGGCAAAACCCTGCCTGAACACCAGACAGGCTTTCACTCAGCGATTTCACAACCATTATCTGCAAACCGCGTAAGCGCGCAAGTACGATATATGAAAGAGAACGCGGGGAAGAGCGAAGGAAGGGGATGCGGGGAGTGCCATTTGTCGGCCTGAATCGGATTTTCGCATGATATCATGTTCACAAATTCAGGCCGGCAATTTACGGATAGTTATTAATCTTCGAGCAAGTTCGGCGCTATTTGCCCTTACCCTTACCCTTACCCCACCATTCCGGATCGGTGGTGAAGGGAGAAGCGGGCAAGCCGTCTTTGTTGTACAGGTTGAATTCAGGATAATCCGACCATGCATAGCGTACATACGCGGGCGAGGATACTCGTCGGTCCAGACCACAACCCCATCGCCTTCGATCTGGGCTTTAGCGGGAACGAACTTCTTGTCAGCCCCGGTATTTCAAAACCGATCAGGTTTTCCATATCCACGGTTTCGTTTTTGCGCTGATATCCTTCTGGCGGGCCGCCATGAACAAGTCCACCTCCGACGTGATCAAAGATTATATGTGCCTTCATCCCATTTATCTTTTGTTGGTTCAAGATAACTTAACTTGCTCAAATCGGGTTATTCCTGAGCAGTCTCAGGAGCAATTTATAGATATCACCATCACGGTTATTAAACCTAAACTCGCACTCTTTCAAATGCAAATAGAAAGTCGATTTGCTGATACCTCTGAATTTGCTCAACCGAGTCTTTGCTATAGCCCAGAAGTTCTCGATCCCGTTGATGTGGTTGCGGCCTCTGGCAAACTCATTATCGCCGTGCTTGATACGGTGGTGCTTTTTGAAACCGAAGTTGACAAGGCCGTCGTAGGTCTTGAACCCATCGGTATAGATAACGGAGTCAGTGTCGATTTTATCCTTTATTATAGGGAGAGAAACGCTTGCAGAGCAGTTCTTGACTACCTGTGTATAGACCTTGCCGCCGCGTTTGATAAGGCCGAAAACAATGTGCTTGCCTTTGGAGCCACGGCCGCGTTTTCCGCGAACCCTGCGAGCCCCGAAATAACTTTCGTCGATTTCCATTTCGCCTTTGTCGAAAGGACTTTGTTGTTCAGAATATTCAGAGATTCTCGTTCTCACTTTGCGCAGGATTTTGTTTATTGATGGCCTTGAAATCCCTGTTAGCGAAGCAATTTTCGAAGCTTCAATATCCAGCGAAAAGAGCCTGATTATCTCCCTGAATTTGGCCTCTGAAATTCTTGAACGTTTGAAGTACCTGTTAATCATTGTGACATCTTAACTTAAATGTGAAAACCAGCAAGTTAAGTTATCTTGAACCTAAAAAAATGATCCTATTTTGAAGTTGATAGCGCCCGGCAGAACTGCACCAAAAACACGCCTTTTCACCATAAAAACGGCATGAAACATGAAGCAGTGTCCCCTTTTTTACCCAGAGCCATGCTTATTGAGGATTGACATTCTACAAATCCGACAGAGCGATAACAATTTAAGATTGACAAGTCATATACTCAAGGTATATTTGAGATATACACTAATCCTTACGTATTCCTTACAAATAGCGTTTTTCATAATCTTTTCGCACAGTCTCTCAACCAAAACCGACAGAAATAAATGCATCGGCTACATCGAAGCGCATAAGGGTAAAACGATGTTTGTCTCAAAAAAATGGGAGTCGGCAAGAGCCCTTCTGCATTTGTTCATAACCATGAAACGATAGGAGGAGAAATGGGACAGAGCACTGTAAGACCGTGGCACTTATGTATTATGCTTCTGCTGGCGACCTGCTTTTGCGGCGCGGCATGCATGGCTGGAGATGAAGCGGCAACCGCCAAGTCAATCTACACTTTCGAGGATGGCATAAACGGCTGGTGGAAATTCAACTCCCCTGCGGCAACGGTAACCTTATCCAAAGCGGATGAGGGGGTAGACAACTCCACCGGTTCGCTCAAGGTTTCATACAATTACGGCAAGGGGATAAATTATCTCGGAGTTGGAGTGCAGCCCAAGTGGTCGTTGAAAGGGAAGACCTCTTTCAAGGAGTATGCGGGCGGAACCTTCAGTCTGGCCCTGAAAAGCAATGCCGGCAGCAAAGTACAGGTTGAGATAAGAACCACCCAGAAGAAGAGCTATTCGATCAGCATACCTCATGTTGGCAAAATCTGGGGCACCTATACCATCCCGCTAAGCGAGTTCAAGAATAAGGACGAGTCGCTCCCCATAGAAACCGCATCGGTTGAGGCTTTTGCCGTCATCCCATATAAAGGCAGCGGAAAAGACCAGGCGTTGTGGATAGACAATATCAAACTGTCCACGCAGCCGCTTGAGCTCTCCGAGGAAGGGAAAAGAATTATTGTTACAGGCACGGTATCCTCTTCCGGCAAGCCTGTTGCCGGGGCGAAAGTGACACTCGCAGACGCCCACGGCAATAAGCCGACAGCAGAAGATAAAAGCGGTGCCGACGGCAAATACACTCTGAGCTATACCATGGGCGCGCGGCACTATGCCGTCACTCCGGCTGAGGCCAACCCCGAGACGACCGACTACAAGGGTTCCGTACAGGTTGAAGGCGCCGGGTATGCGTTAATGTTCAAGGACTGCAACGCCAAAGTCGGAACCAATGAGGTCAACATTGAACTCTACCCCGCCCAGACCCTGAAGGAACTGAAGGTTGAAGGTAACAGACTTGTAGACACCGACGGCAAGGAGGTATGGCTGCAGGGGATGAGCGTAGACAGTCTGGAGTGGAGCAGTCGTGGTGATTACATGCTCCGTTCTGTCGTGATTGCGATCCGCGACTGGAAAGCCAACTGCGTGCGCATACCGATGCGCGACTCCTTCTGGTTCGGCAAGGATAAATATCAGAAAGACGGCGGCGAGTCTTACCGTAAACTGCTGGACCGCATAATCGATGTTGCAAACAGCAATGGCGCTTACGTCGCATTCGACCTGCACAGGTTTGGCGCGCCCATGCCGGAGCACGTGGAATTCTGGAAGGACGCTGCCGCCCATTATAAAAACCGCCCCGGCGTTCTATTCGAGATCTTCAACGAACCCCACGGCATCTCATGGGATGTGTGGCGCAACGGCGGCTCAACCAAGAAACAGCACAAAGAGAATGCCGTCGTTGAAAACAAGGAAAAGAACAGTCAGGATTACAGCCCCGGCATGCAGGCACTGGTCAATGCCGTCCGCTCGACAGGAGCTAAAAACATAATCATCGCTGCAGGACTTTCCTGGAGCTATGACCTTTCCGGCGTGGTCAACGGCTTTGCACTGGAAGATCCAAACGGGAACGGCATAATGTATTCCCACCACAATTACCCGTGGAAAAAAGGCTGGCAGAAAGCGGTTCTCGATGCGGCCGAAAAACACCCCATATTCATCGGCGAAGTAGGAAACATACGCGCATGGTCGGACTTCCCTTTTATTAACGCCAACGAACGGTATGAAGATCTGAGCAAGATGGAATGGCCCATCGATATGCTGGGTATGATTCAGAAATATCGCCTGAACTGGACGGGCTTCAGTTTTCATCCGCGTTGCGGGCCGATGATTATCAAGGATTGGGACTATACGCCCACAGAGTACTGGGGGGTATTTGTCAAGCGGGCTCTGGCAGGAGAGCAGTTCACTCTCAACCGCCTGCGCTGATCGCGGCCTGCGACAACAAAGCCAAGTTAATAATAAAGGTGTCCGTTTGGTAAGCCGAACGGACACCTTTCATTTACCGGGAAACAATTATGACAGGACATGCAATGTCGTAAGCACGAGCCGACTGATTCTTATGTAAGCGATGCTGCTATCCCTGTATGCCGATAACCAGAATCCGCATATCCTCCACACCTGTATTTGTTACGCCGTGGGATCCTCCCTTGAAGCAGGGGCTGATATCTCCGGGACCCATCGGATATTCAGCTCCGTCACAGGTCATGACGCCATGGCCTGAGAGACAGAGGTACCATTCCTCATAACCCTCGGCATCGTGCCGGTGGTCTCCGAAGCTCGATCCAGGAAGGACAATATCATCGTGGATAAAACGCAGCAGCCCTTTTTCCTTTACCGAACCGATCAGGTCCCTGAGCTTGAAGGGACCGCCGCCGCCATGACACCCTTCATTATAGTCATATTCGAGCTTTTGATTATTCACAAACAAAGTCGTCATTTTCTCCATGTCTTCTCCTTTACTGTTTATATATCCTTGATGGTACAGAAGAGGCACACAACCATAAACTTTTCAAATAACGCCCCGTGCATCGAGGAGCCCCCTGCCCTCAAAGTATTGAGATAAAACTTCTACCGATTCATCTCCCGCCATTGAGTACATTGCGTCGTTGGTGCCGGCTATATGGGAGGACATGTACACGTTATCAAGATTATGCACCGCTGCGAAGAAGGGATGATTGCGATTCACGTGCCCATGGTCATCATGCATCGCATTCTCGTCTGGATACACATCAAAGAAGGCCTGGAATCGCTGTTTGGCGAGTTCCTTCGCCAAGGCTTCGTGATCGTATAAAGCGGCGCGAGCGGAATTTACAAATACGGCGCCATCTTTGATAAGTTCAAATTCACGTTTTCCAAGTATACCAGTGGTCTCCGGCGTGACAGGAAGGTGCAAGGAAACCACATCGGCTTCCTGCAACAAAGCATCCAGACTCACCAGCTTAATATTCATGGCCGCAGCCTTATCAGGATCGATATATTTATCATAGGCCATGACCTTGGCACCCAGCGAAATAAAGTGGCTTGCCGCAAGCCGGCCAATCCTTCCCAGACCAAGCACACCGACCGTTGAACCCATGAGCAGCGATGCCCTGCGCCAGTTATTCTGCCAAAGCCCTTCTTCCTTAAGCGAGCGACCGGCGGCGATTAGGTCGCGCCGTCCCATGATCGCCGAGGCAATGGTCCATTCGGCCACAGCCCTGTCGATGGCATTTGAGCCTTCCGCAACTTTGATCCCAAGCTTTATCGCATCATCCCAACATGGGCCATGCCAGGCCGAATGGGCTACCACAACAACCTCTACCGATCCTACCTTGCGAAGGACGCTCTCGGTTATGCCGATACCGCTGTCGCCATTCGGCAGGAGAATAGCCTTTACCCCCTCAAGTTTTCCCAGCAACTCATGTTCGCCCGGAATCCTTGGGCCGGAGTCATCCAGGACAGGCTCAGCGAATTCGGCCAGCCTTTTCATATTGCCTTCGTTGATGTAATTCCACCCGCCACCGCCTTCGTGCTCTCCCCAACCGTAAGGAATCCTGCCGACATAAACTCTGGGCTTCTGCTTTTCCATGGATCAAACTCCCTATCAAGGCAATCTACAAACATGATTTGCTTACACATCGATCTTGCTGGAACTCTACCATCCCAAGCGGAATCTGTACATGGATGCCCTTATCGTGTTTTTGTATATTTGTACTGTCTTGGATTGAATTTGATTCAATGGGGCGTGATTTGGCTATTATTACAGCTTTGCCTCAAAGACGCTTCCGATGATTGTATTCCGGGGAATGGCAACGCTTGGCTCCCATAAAAACACCCGCCTGAACGGGTTTTGAGTATAGAACAAGTTTAGATCATGCAGCACAGCCTACTCCCGACTAAGCCACAGATACATTAGGGCAAAACAAAAAAGCCACCCAATGGGTGGCTTTAGTATTTTTGGCTCCCCACTCCGAACCGCCTTCGTAAGGGTTCTCTCGCAAAATAGCCATACCCTCCTTCCGAACTTCATCAACTGCAAATTTCAAGTTGTCGCCGACAGGAACACTTCCACCGAGATGTCCTTCGTTGCCGACGTCCCCGGCTTATGCAAAAAACGCAAGTCGCGGTTATCATTAGAATTACCGTGAAAAATAATCATATTCTTGCTTGACAGTATTCGCCACTTCCGAACAATAGACATATCTTCCGAATTGGGCGACGCTCTGTGGCGCAGCCGATGGGCAATGATGGAGAATCCGTTTGCGAACGCACAAAGAGGTGCTGACCATCGATGAGCTTGCGGAATACCTGCAGCTCTCGAAATCAACTGTTTATAAAACCGCACAGGCGGGCAAGCTGCCCGGCCAGAAGATCGGCAGGCGTTGGCGCTTTCACAAGGACGCCATCGACAAGTGGCTCAAGAGCCACCCGGAACATCTTGTTAAAGACAAAGAGGATTGACCCTGATGAACAACTTCGGCGAGAAAGTCAGCTTCATTTGTTCTGTGGCCGACCTGAAGCGGTTCGAACAGGAAATCGCCGACATGCTCGCGGAGATCAGCCAATGAGTAAAGGCAAGGGAAAGAAGAATCCGGACGAGAACGCTATCGTCCGTTCCTCGGCGGCCGAGTACTTAACCTTTATCGCTTCTGTCGGCGGTGAAGACACGGCCGTGGAAATGCGCTATGAAGATGAGAATATCTGGCTTACCCAGAAGATGATGGCGACCCTCTACGGCGTATCCGTTCCGGCGATCAATCAGCACCTTAAACGCATTTTTGACGATGACGAGCTGCGGGAGGAGGCAGTTGTTAAGAAATACTTAATAACTGCCGCTGACGGAAAGAACTACAGCA
>JAFGWW010000302.1 GCA_016936955.1 Planctomycetota bacterium
ACAAGGTCGGCACCGACATGGCGGTCCCGGACGAGAAGCTCCGAGAGGTTTTTGCCATGTACCGTGAAGGGCTGGAGAAGGCGGGGCTGGCGTCGGTTGTCTTCGGCCACATCGGTAACAACCACGTACACGTTAACATCCTCCCCGCCGACCTTGACGAACTCAAGAAAGCGAAGGAGCTTTATCTGGACTGGGCGCCAAAGGTGGTTGAGATGGGCGGGGCGGTCGCGGCCGAGCACGGGATCGGGCGGATCAAGAAAGCCATGCTCGAGGTGCAGTACCCGGCCGAGACTCTCGACGCCATGCGCAATATCCGCGCAGCCTTCGACCCCAAGGGAACCCTCGCGCCGGGAGTGCTGGTGTAAAAACGGAGCCGTACATCAATCATCAAATAAAGGCGTTCGCGATTTGCGGGCGCCTTTATTTTTGACAGGCTATCGGGGCGTGTTACAATTCAATCATGAAAAGGCAGAAATCGGCTCAAAGCAAATTACCTGTTATGTTCGACCAACTAAGCGAGGCATCTCAAAGGTCATGGGGTATTCCGGAATATTATAAAGACGAGAATTATGCCTGCATTGACTGTGGGGAAGAATCAACGTTTACGGCACAACTGCAGAAATACTGGTATGAGGTAAAGAAGGGCTATTTCTACCAGAGACCCATACGATGCAGGGCATGCCATGAAGTCTGGCGTGCGGCGAAAACCTGCAAGCACAGGATGGACCGGCTGCTAGCGAAACTGGATGAGAGCCCTGAAGACGGAAAGCTGATGATTGAAACCGCAGCAGCCATCGTAGAGTTTCACATAAAAGAGAAAAGAGGAAACCTTGCTCTAGCCATGCACCTCCTCAGGCAAGTTAAGAGCAGAAAAGAAGTGAAAACGCTAATGGCTTATTGCCAAACCAATCTCACAAAATAATAAGTCGCATGAACCGAGGCATCACAACTAAAGGAAACCAACGTGCCCCATATCTGCCCAAAGATAAAACGCGCGCTCATGCTTGGGGTCATACCTGTAGTCTGGTATGTGGCACTCATGTTCTGTAGACATACCAATGATATGCTTACGCGCGGTGGCAGCACCGGCCTTTTACTAACAAACGGCTGCTATTTCTTCGGGGCTCCAATGGCTGTAGCCGTATTTTACCGGATATATTCAACATGGCGCAATTGGACAACCCTGGCAATCTTCGGCGCGTTAACCCCGTCCCTCGGGATTGCTCTTTTCACCTCCGCCCTTGTCGTAACATTTACCATATTAGAAGGAAGAGCAGACTTACTTTCTTCTTATCAGGCAGTTGCAGCATTCACGCTGTTCGGTTCCCATTACCTTATATCTGAGTGCTGGCACATCATCATCCCCCTCTACCTTGTCTCCATATGCTATGTCTGGTGGGTCAGGCGGTGGCAGCCTGCCGGCAAACGGCCTCATCCGGAGATGGCGGACTGAAGGGCGGGCAGAATAAAACCGGGGCGAGTTTATCCCGCCCCGGCTGGCTAACACATGTTCGTTGCCTCTATTCGGCGATGGCTCGCGCGGAAAGCTTGAGCACCAGAGTCTTGCCGCCCTTGACCTTGATATTCTGAACCGCGGGGCAATTGTGCCAGAGTTTGATCCACGGGCCGCCGTCGCCCGCGCCGCCTTCTGTAATGTACACGGCCTGATCGCCGCTGTCGGTGTCTTTCCAGAACTGCCACCCGGCCGGCATTCCTCCGGAGGTTTTTGAAAAATCGCCGTTGGCGAGGCTGGCGCCGTCAAGGCTGACGCTGTCGTAACCTACCCATATTTTCTCCGTCTTGCCGTTTACCGTCTTGTGGGGGCCGCGGAATTTTATGGTTATGGTCGTGTCCGCCTTGGCGCGGAAGGTAAGCGTGGTGGGGGTCCAGCTTGTGGAGTCGACAGGAAAGCTTGCGGTCAGATTATGGTTCGCATCCTTCTTCTTCCGGTTCCAGCTCGGAATACCAAAGACCGTGCCCGCGCTTACATCGACCACCTCAAGCGCCTGATCCTTGGATGAGATATCGACCCGCGCCTCGCCGACAACGCGCACGCCGTCCATGGTTATGACAAAATCACCGTCCACAGGATAACGGGCCTGCACGCCATTTGCGTTTCTCGAGAGGCTCGCCTCCATCGCGCTCTGCAGGGCGTGGGAGTTCCGTGGCCGGGCTAGTTCAAGCCCGAACCCGGGAAGCATGGTCGCGCCGGCAGCGCCCGCATCGTCCGGGGCTTTGGCGAGAGCCTGCCATTTGGCCTCCACGTCGGCGAGTTTCTTGCCTTCGAGTTCAACCTTCACTTCACCGCCAGCAGCGCGCGCAATGGAGAGGCGGTTCTTGCCAAAGGCGATCTCTATCTTGCCGTCGCCCACGGGGACGGTGGAGTCGGGGGCGGTAAGGGCCAGATAAAGCTGGTTCGAACTGGCAAGGGCATAGAAGATGCCCCAGTCTTTGCCGAAGTTGAACTGCAGGGGCTGGGCGCGGGCCCATTTGTGCAGGTTGAGGTCGCCTTCGTAACTCCACTCGGGAAGGTCGCCGTCGATCGTCATCTCTTTCGCCTGCGCCACGTCGTAACGGAGTTCCGGTTTGGCGGGAACGAAGGCAATATCGAGCGAAGCGGCAACCGACTGGGCGGTCGAGGCGACGTAAGGATATTTGCTGTCAAGAGCCGTAACCCAACGCTGCCTGCCCTCGTCGGTGTAATAACTGAAGAGGGGATAATAGTTGTCCGGCGTCACGATGTCGTACTGATGCGAGGCGCGGTTACCGGCCACGGCAATGCGGCTGTTCTCGAGGTGGAGCACGGGCAAGGTGGGCGGGTTCACGCTTTTGCAGAAAGCACCCGCATCGATCAGGGGCTGGAAATTACCGGTGCACAGATTCCACAAGCCCGGAACCTCGGGCGAGACCAGAACCTTGGTGAAGTGGCGGAT
>JAFGWW010000032.1 GCA_016936955.1 Planctomycetota bacterium
GAGGTAGGGGGTAACCGTGACCGCGAAAACCCAGCTCAGGCCAAGCGAGAGGGCGATGACCTTGAACAGGCTTCCGAGGAACTCGCCGGTTACGTCCTGGGAGATGGAGATTGCGGCAAAGGCCAGGATTGCGATGCAGGTCGCGCCGAAGAGGGGCCACTGGGTTTCATGCACAGCCTCCGCCGCCGCCTGGGTTCTGGTGAGGCCGTGATGGGATTTTATGACAATGCCTTCCGCAACCACGATCGCGTTATCGACCAGCATGCCGAGGGCGATGATCAGGGCGCCCAGCGAGATCCGCTGCAGGTTTACGTCGAGAACCTTCATGCCGATGAAGGTGGCGAAAATGGTTATGAGAAGGATGGCGCCGATGATGAATCCTTCGCGCAGGCCCATGAAGACTACCAGCAGGAGCACGACGATGATCACCGCCTCCACGAGATTCATTACAAAACCGTCCACCGCTTCCCTGACCGTATCGGCCTGAAATGCGATCGGGCATATTTCCATGCCCACTGGTATGCGCGGCGCCAGCTCTGCAAGCTTGGCTTTGACCGCGTCACCCATGACCACCACATTGCCGCCGTCAATAACCGACACGCCGAGGCCGACCGCCTTATGGCCGTTTCTGAGCAGGATATTCATGGGCGGGTCGTAGTATCCGCGCTTGATGGAGGCAACATCTTTCAGGCGGATCATGCGATCCTCGCCGCCACGGATAAGTATCTCGCCGAGATCCTCTATGTTGGCAGACTCCCCGGTGATGCGGATGTTCATGTTGTCATCCTGCACCTTGATGTTGCCCGCAGGGGTGACCGCGTTCTGCTGGTCTAGGGTATTGAAAATCGTCTGCGGAGAGAGTTCCATCTGGGCAAGCTTTGCGCGGTCGATCTCTACATATACAACTTCGGTCTGTATGCCCCATGAATCGACCCTGCCCACATTGTCGCAGAGAAGCAGTTCGCGGCGCAGGTCGTCGGCGAGTTTTCTGAGGTCGTGGTACGAATAGCCGTCGCCGGTGATGGCGAAGAAAATTCCGTATACGTCGCCGAAATCGTCGTTGATCTGCGGTTCGCCGCATCCTGGCGGCAGGTCTGCGGCCGCCTTGCCGATTTTTCTGCGCAACTCGTCCCAGACCTGTGGCAGGGTTGTCTTGTCATACTTGTCGTGCATGTCGGCGTAGATGACCGAGTATCCGGCGAAGGACTTGGAGCGAACCTTGTCCAACTGCTTGAGCTGCTGCACTGCGGTTTCAATACGCTCGGTGACTTCCTGCTCGACCTCTTCCGCGGTCGCGCCGGGATATTGCGTGCTGATTACCGCTGTCTTGATCGTAAACTGCGGGTCTTCCAGACGCCCGATCTTTCCGTAAACGAGCATTCCGCCGATGGTGGCTATCGCTGTCATGACCAGCGTAACCGCCTTGTGGCGAATCGCATAGCCAGCAATATTCATCCGTCAAGCCCCTCTCCACCATCGCGCATGGGTCTTACGAGCATTGTTTCATCAAGGGAGTTGAGCCCGGCGATTGCCACCCTGTCGCCAGCCTTGAGGCCGGAGCGGATCTCAATGCCGTTGTCACGCGGAGCGCCTACCTCTACCTTGGCTCTCTTCGGGTGGCCTTCCTTTTCTTCAATAACCCAGACATAGAAACCGCCGTCATCGCCGGTCGCAACAGCATTAGCCGGAACTATGGTCATGCTCGCATTCCAGTCTTTTACCGGGTTGTGGCGTATAACCTCGGCCTTGACATTGGCGGTCATGCCCGGAAAGATGCTGATGTCTTTGGGGGCATCCATGCTCAGGATTAATTCGTAAGTGCGCGTAACCGGATCGGCCTGCACACTGAACTCCTGAACCGAAGCCTTGAACCAGCGACCGCCGTCGGCGTCGAGACGTACGTTAATATTGCTCAGGCTTTTAGCTCCGCCGTGGGCGACCAGACGCTCCGGCACCTGAAGGATGACCTCGATGCAGGAGATGTCCTGAATGGAGACGATGGTCTGCTTGGCCTGTATGTGCTCGTGGTTCTCGACCAAGCGGGTGGCGATTATTCCGTCAAAAGGTGCAAGCAGCACCGTGTCTTCGAGGGCCTTTTCCCTTATTTTCATATCAGCCTTGGCCATGTCGTAAGCTGCCGTGGCGCTGTCGAAATCGGCTTCCGGCACGACCTTCTTTTCGCGCAGGACTTTCGTCCGGTCAAAATTCCGCTTGGCATCGGCGTAACTTGCCTTGGCCGCGTCGAAGGAGTTGCGGTAGTCCCGGTCATCGAGACGGGCGATCACTTCGCCTTTCTTTACCTTGCGCCCTTCAAGGGCGTTAAGTTCTTTCAGCTGCCCGTTGACGGAGAATGCGAGGTTTACCCGGCGGGTTGCGCGAACCCTTCCCGGAAATTCACGCACCAGAACTGCCGCAAGGGGTTGCGCGACAGCCGTTGGAATCGGGCGCACTAGAGATTCATTCCTGTCTTCGGCTTTCGGGGAAGTAGGGGAGCAGACCCTGATGGCTATCAGCCCCAGAACTGCCACAGCCCCTAAAATAATATAGCGATTCTTCGTCATCAAATACTCCTGAGTATATTGCTTTGGTGTTTATTGTTTATAGCTGATACTTTCTGACCGGCCGTAAGTCTATCTGAGCTCTTCCGGTACAGGCAGGTCTACGAGCATGATCATGGACTTTGCTACCGTCCTGATAAGGGAGTCGAGGAAATCCTGATCCAGAGGCTTGTTTCCGCGCATCATCTCCAGTGGGGTTTTGGCCATAAGGTAGAAAATGGCCTGTGTCTTGAGCATTCCCTGCCAGATCATGGCCTCGTCGTAACTCGCACCGGGCTTGAGCCTTTGATACAGTTCAATATCTTCAGCAAAATCCCGCGTGAATACTTCGCGCACAAGTATCGGCAAGGCTGAGGAGGGGGTCGAGATCTCCCGCAGGATCAGGCGACTTTTCCAGTCCGGCTTCGAGGGGTCGAACAGATCATCCAGAAAATTGCGGCACGTCATTAATATTGCTTTTGCCCTTCCTTCTGGAGTTTTTTCCAGCTCAGGCTGTGTATTGAGCAGTTTCGCCAGCCCGGGACGCTCTTCATTCTCGCATACATATTTAAAGGCAGCGACGTACAAGGCCTCCTTGCTGCCGAAGTGGTAATGTATGCCGCCGAGGTTAACCTTCGCCTTGTCTGCTATCATCCGCGTGCTCACCGCATCAAATCCGTGATCGGCAAACAATTCGCCAGCAGCCAGAAGCAGGACGGTCTTTGTGTTTGGCGCGCCTATATCCATCAGGTTATATCTCTCCTCTAAGTCAATCGACTTAATAGTCATGCATTTGTTTGATTTGTCAAGCAGCAATCGTGTTTTTTATGATCAAAATCCAGCTCAGCATGACAGAGTAGTGTGGTAAATCGCTGTGCAAAAGCGCACACATGTTTATCTCCTGCAGGCAGGCTTTGGGTGCGGATGAACTCTTTCCCTTTGGTCGATAACTGTCTGATCTATCATGACGTTTCATAACTCCTTTATTGATAAGGCACTGTACGGTTGTGGGTGAATGGCCATGATTTTGGCATGGTGGTTGCTTACATTGACGCCATTGTCAAGTGTATGCGTATAAATCAGATCTTTGGCGGGCTGATTGGATGATGTTGAGTTTTCTTGTCCAGAGGCTGAGCCGCTATCGATTTACATGAGCAAAATGATTGCAGTTATGCATTGATCTATAAGTTTGGCTTGAAAGGAGAGGGGTATGTCGGAAAAAACGGTAGTCAAAGAATCTCCACCGGAAAGCAGGACATCGCGAGAGGGTAAGTACCTCACTTTTGTCCTGGCGAAAGAAGAGTACGGCTTGGATGTTCTGAAGATTCAGGAGATTATTGGCATGATGGCCATAACCTCCGTTCCTCAGACTCCGGAGTTTGTCAAGGGGGTGATAAACCTCAGGGGCAAGGTTATTCCGGTAATTGACCTCCGCCTGAAGTTTGGCCTGCCGGAAACGGAACACACTCAGGAAACCTGCGTTATTGTGGTCGAGGTCGACAGTACGCTGATGGGTATAATCGTCGACACCGTCAGGGAGGTAATGGATATCAGCGAAAAGGACATTGAAGACGCACCCAGATTCGGAACCAAGGTAAATACCGAATTTATTCTTGGCATGGGAAAAGTGGGCGAAAAGGTCAAAATTCTGCTCGATATCGAAAAGGTATTGAGTGGAGAAGAGCTGGTCGTGATGAGTGATCTTGCTGAAGTTTAATGCTTAAATAACCTTTAACCGTGGGAGAACACCATGTTTAAGAATATGAAGCTGGGGACAAAAATCTTGGGTGGGTTTGGGTTGCTTATTCTTATCGCAATGATCCTTGGGGGATTGGCTGTTTATAATATGAACAATGTCAAGACTCAGAGCGATATGCTTGCGCAGGAATATGCCCCGGAAGTTGATGTTGCCAATCGTCTGGAACGCAGCAGCTACATGACGATGTACGAGATGCGCGGGTACGGATATACCGAGGAGCAAAGGTTTTTAGATGCAGCACAGAAAAATCTGGGAATGGTTGACGATGTCATGGTGGAGGTTAATTCGCTTGCCGATAAGTCAAAACATCTGACCAAGCTGAAAGATGAAGCAAAGACTGCAAAGAAGGCCATAGATGATTACAAGGGGCTGGTTGACAAGACAACTAAACTTAACGGGAAACTGGATATTTACCGAGGCGATCTCAATACAAATTCCGCCGCGTATATGACTAACTGCAGTGACTTTCTGGCAGGACAAAATAAACAGCTAATGGATGATATCGACGCGCGCCAGAATAAGCTGAAGACCGTAATCGATACGGTTAACCTCGGCTCGACCATCAGGGTGTTGAATTTCAAGGCGCAGGCGACCGGAAATATTCAGTTGATGAAGGATGCCGATCAGCGGTTCAGCACGGTTTATGCTAATATGGATGAACTTAGAAAAATAACCAGCGCAAAAGATAATCTTGAGCATATAGACAATGTGGTCAAGTCGGCGAAAGCTTATCAGGGAGATATCAAGAGTTACCTTGCTGAACATGCAAAAGGGGCAGGTGCCAATTATACCGAAATTCGCAATAGTATGGATGTGGCTGCCTCCCAGTATGTGAAGAATTGCCAGAACTTTCTTGATTCACAAAATGCTGCTCTCAGAAACGATATAGCTCAGCGCAATAAGAAAATAAATCTGGTAAGTGAAATTGTGAATATCGGCAACGAAACAAGGATTGCAACCTTCAAATCCATGGCTATGCGCGACCCGGCACTAATTGAGGGGGCTCAGAAAAATTTCGAGGTTATGAGTAATAAATTCGACGAATTGCGGGGAATCACTACGCAGAAAGCCGATCTCGATCGCATCGACAAAACACAGAAGGCTGCAGATGGTTACAAATTGGCGATGAATAATTTCCTTGATACTTGGAAAGAGCGGGAGCTGGTGGCGGGGTTACGTGAAAAATCAGGCGGTGATGTTCTTGCTGCCTGTCAGAACACTGCTATCGCCGGTGTTAATGCAACCAACACAATTGCGAAAGATGCGGCAGCGGCGTTGTCGACATCCAGTATAGTAATGGTTGTTGGCTTGTTTGTGGCTTTTGTAGTCGGCCTTGGCTTGGCAATTGTCATCGCCCGTAGCATTACCAAACCTATCAACCGCATTATTGCCGGGCTTACCGATGGTTCGCAGCAGGTGTCCAGCGCGTCGGGACAGATCTCCTCGTCAAGCCAGTCATTGGCCGAGGGCGCTACCGAGCAGGCCGCGTCGCTTGAAGAAACCTCATCGGCTCTTGAGGAGATGGCATCCATGACAAGGCAGAACGCCGACAATGCCGGTTCGGCCAACCAGATGATGAAGGAAACTTCATCGCAGGTCGCAGAGGGTGCGGTGGCTGTCAAGAATATGGCCGGTGCCATGACCGAGATCAATTCTTCTTCGGAAGAGATCAGCAAAATCATCAAAACCATCGAAGAAATCGCTTTCCAGACCAACCTTCTTGCCCTTAATGCGGCGGTTGAGGCGGCAAGAGCTGGCGATGCGGGCAAGGGCTTTGCAGTGGTTGCCGACGAGGTGCGTAATCTTGCACAGCGCAGCGCCCAGGCAGCCCGTGACACGGCCGAGCTTATCGAAGGCACCGTGGTAAGGGTCAAAAATGGCAACGAGATCGTGACGCAGCTTGAGAAGAGCTTCCGCCTTGTGGAAGACAGCTCAAATAAGGTTGCCGGCTTGATCGCCGAGATCAGCGCCGCCTCCAACGAGCAGGCGCAGGGGGTTGATCAGGTCAATACCGCCGTGGCGCAGATGGACAAGGTCACCCAGCAGAATGCGGCCAACGCGGAAGAGTCGGCCTCGGCCTCGGAAGAAATGTCGGCTCAGGCCGAGCAGCTCAATGAAATGGAAAGGCAGCTGGTCTCGCTTGTGGAGGGGAGCAGTGGAAATGGTCAGGCCGCCGGTTACAGGAAGGCAGTCCCCCATACGACTAACAGGCTCATTACTTCAAAGGCGAGCCCCTCTTCGGCCAAGGCTCTGTCGCGCGAAGCTTCCGTGGTCAACCCGAATCAGGTTATCCCCTTTGACGAGAGCGAGTTCAAGGACTTCTAACCAGTCATCATGCTTGATATCTTTCATTCTTTTTGTGGTGCGGTGGGCGCAGGCCTTCCGCGCCACTTTTTTGTTGCTGACAGGGCTAAAAAATAATCTTTCCCTGAAAAATATGCCTGAAAATGTACTCTGTGGTTTGACAAAGGGCCTAACGCGTGGTAGGTATTAACTCAAAACGTGTAGTTACACGAAAGGGGTTTTACGTCAAATTAAGGAGCGCGGCATGTCTGACAGTTTTGCGGGTGCGGGCCGGTATGGTGTATACAGGGGGGAGAATCTTGCCAAGGTTGCCTTCCCGCTTGGCGGAATCGGCGCGGGGATGGTTTGTCTTGAGGGGACGGGAGCCATTTCGCATGTCTCCCTCCGTCATAAGCCAGAGGTGTTCAATGAGCCCTTGATGTTTTCCGCTTTGCATGTTCAGGGGGAGGGCGGGAATGCTTCCAGAGTTCTGGAGGGGCCGGTTCCCACGTGGAAAATAATGTTTCCATGGGGGAGGGAGTACCACGGTTCAGGTGGTGGCGGCCGTAACAAGACATACGGGCTTCCTCACTTCGCTGATGCCGAGTTTTCCGTCCGATTTCCTTTTGCCACAGTCGCGCTTAAAGACAGGAATGTACCGCTCGACGTGACGCTTACGGGTTGGAGTCCATTTATTCCCGGCAATTCTTCCGACAGTAGCATGCCGATGGGCGGGCTGGAATACAGGTTCAAAAACACCTCAACCAAATCGATAAAGGCGGAGTATTCGTTTCACTCGCAGAATTTCATGGGCGTTTATGCTTTAAACAAGCTTCCCGAGAATGAGCGGCCTGCAAGTGGTGTGCGGCCGATAGGCGGTGGGTTCGAATTATTTCAGGACGGAACCGGGGATGCGCCGTGGGGGCAGGGGTCTTTCTGCGCAGCGTCAGACGATCCGGAGACAAAGGTAAATTGCAGGTGGTTTCGCGGAGGTTGGTTTGATCCCTTGACTCTTGTATGGAAAAGTGTTGCGAAAGGCGAGACTATGGATAACCCGGAATTTACCGAAGGGGATCCGAGTCCGGGCGGGAGCCTTTATGTTCCCTTGGAGCTGGAACCGGGGGAGGAGAAGACGGTTCGCGTGCGACTTTCGTGGTATGTTCCTGCTTCGAATATCCGCATCGGGCAAGGTTTGGATGATGAAGAGGAAAAGAAAAAGGGAGAGTGCTCATCGGGGTGCGAGTGCGGCTGTTCATCGGCAGAAAAGGAGACCCATAGCCCGTGGTATGCGGGGCGTTTTGATTCGATGGCCGCTGTCGATTCGTACTGGCGTTCTGAGTATGAACGCATGAAAAATGAGTCGAAAACTTTCTCCGATTGTTTTTACAACACCACCCTGCCGCCGGAGGTTGTCGATGCGGTTGCGGCCAATCTCACCATTCTTAAATCGCCCACTGTGATGCGCCAGAAAGACGGGCGACTCTGGGCATGGGAAGGTTGCTGCGATGATGCGGGTTGCTGCGCGGGGTCGTGTACGCACGTATGGAATTACGCGCAGGCTTTGCCACATCTCTTCCCAGATCTTGAGCAGAGTCTGCGGGAGACCGAGTTCGGGGAGAATCAGGATTCACGGGGGCACCAAAACTTCCGCGCCTGCCTGCCGATCCGTCCAAATACCAACAGCTGGCACGCCGCCGCCGACGGGCAGTTGGGCGGGATAATGAAGATTTTCCGTGAATGGCGCGTAAGCGGCGATATAAACTGGCTTCGTGGCATGTGGGTAAAAGTCCGCGCCAGCTTGGATTACTGCATAAATACATGGGACCCTGACCGCGAGGGCATACTCAAAGAGCCACATCACAATACTTACGACATCGAGTTCTGGGGGCCGGATGGCATGTGCGGCAGCTTTTATCTCGGTGCCCTCAAGGCTGCGGAGCTCATGGGCGCGGAACTTGGCGAGGACGTTGCGGAATACACTGGCCTTTTTGAAAAAGGGAAACGTTGTCTAGAAACCGAGCTGTACGACGGGGAATATTTTTATCAGAAAATCCGTTGGAGTGATCTGAACGCTCCTGATCCGGTAGAGGCTTCAAGAAAAACCAATGACTGGAATGTCAACTATTCCAACGAGGCGCGCGAACTGCTTCAGAAAGAGGGGCCGAAATATCAGTACGGGGCGGGGTGCCTCTCTGACGGCGTGCTTGGCGCGTGGATGGCCGAGGTTTGTGGGGTAGGGGAGATTCTCGACAAGGAGAAGGTTAAGAGCAATCTGAAGGCAATTTTCAAATACAACTTCAGGCGCGACCTTTCCGAACACGCGAACCCCCAGCGCCCGACCTATGCCCTCGGCAGCGAGTCTGGCCTGCTCCTCTGTTCGTGGCCCAAAAGCGAAGCCCTGA
>JAFGWW010000303.1 GCA_016936955.1 Planctomycetota bacterium
GACAAGACAGTGCCAAGTGAGGGCCGCGCAGAACCGCTTTACAACCTTATCGCGGCCGAGCAGACCAACCCGGCGGAAGAAGCCGCCGCGCGAGACCTTGTCCGCGCACTGCACCGGATGATCGACCGCCTCCCGCCCCGCCTGCGCCGGATTACAGAAATGTCACTGGAAGGATTAAGTACGAAAGAGATATGCAAGCGTCTAGGTTTTACCCGCCAGGCTATTAATCGCAGCAAGAACCGGGCGCAGGTGCTGTTGCGCCGACATCTGGAAGGAAAGATGAAACCGGTCTCGAAAAAGCGCAAAAGCGTACGGAAAAGCACGGCGGCGTAGGTGGCAGGCTAATTTCGGGGCTAAATTACGGGCGCTCAGGTCTTTACAGAGACAACAGATTTGAAATGTCAGAATACAAAAAAGCCCTTCGGCGAACCGAAGGGCTTTAGTTGTTTTGGTGCGGAAGAGAGGATTTGAACCTCCACCCTATTGCTAGGACATGGCCCTCAACCATGCGCGTCTGCCGTTCCGCCACTTCCGCAAATCACGGCTATGAGGTTTGACATCTTATGCTAAAAGTACGGCTTGTCAATCGCTTTTTAAAAATGTATTTCATTTTTGTTCAGGCCGCTTGCGTTGAAGCTGTAAAATATGTAATATCACCGGATAATAATTTCTTTGTCTTCCCTATATTTTGCGGAACGCATTTGATTCCTTGCTACCTGTCTTCCGGGAGCGGACTAGATGTCTAACCGATACAACCACCGCCTGACCTGCCTCGTCATCCCGCTTATGCTGTGCATATTATCCCTTGCGGGAGAGTTGGGGGCGGGAGAAAAAGCGAAAGTCGTGCTCAGCCGTTTCGGCTTCTCCAACCGCATCCCCAACGGAGCGTGGAGCCCCCTTATAACAAAAGTCGAAAACGAAGGCGGCAAGGCAGTAAACGCGGGCATCGTCACCTCCTTTCAGGTCGGCGGGGAGGGTAAGGAAGAGGTCGCCTTCTCGCGTAAAATTACAATCCCTCCTTATACGGAACGCACGGTCGAGTCTTTCGTCCTGATGGACTACCCGCCGGACGCGATGAAATCCATCTTCAATGTCAAGGAATACGACATCGAGTTCAAGGACGGGACGGTGCTCAAGCGCAACAAGTATCAGCCCGTCACCTTCCACTTCGACAGCAAACTGGTAAACACCGACAGCGGACAGGTTCTGAGCCATTACACATTTAACGGCCTGCCCGTCTACCCCGGCTCTATTCTCATGTCCAACGTCAACGCTTCGGTTGACCCTTACAGAACACAGGAGCGTTACACCCGCAACGGCCTGCCCTACGCCATGGGCGAGCACAGGCTGGATACAAAATTCTGCGAGGGCAACGGAGAAACGCCATTTTCCGGATTATTCGCCAACACACTGATGCCTTCCGAGGACGACCTTGGTGGCGTGCTCCAGGTCCTTTACACCAACATCAACGACCTGCCAAGGAAATGGGCGGCCTACGAATCGGTGGATTTAATCCTTATGGGCAGCCAGAAATCGCGGGAGGGGAATTTTGAACTCAGCCCGCAGAAACGGCACAGCCTGCTAAGGTATATCAAGTCCGGCGGCAAGGTGGTTGTCATGCCGCTCAACGACATTGAGAGCTACCGCCACCCCTTCTGGCAGCAACTCATGCCCGTCAGGATTCTCGGCAAGCGCCTGATAGACGACGAGCTTGGCGTGCTTGAGAAGAAGTACGGCAAGAAAATTGTCTTCGACAGAAATGTCCCGCCCGAGATGGTGGAGGCCATCCCCGGCGACGGCGAGGTCGTGCTCAGTTCCGGCGACAGGGTGCTTATCGCAAAAAAGAACGTTGGCAGCGGCGAGGTATGGTTTGTCGCCTTTAACGGCGAAGCGCTATCGGAGTGGAGCAACGGCCACCTTCTCTTCTCCGATATTCTCAAGCCCAACCCGAGCCCCGCGCCGGGCCTCAAGATTTCCCTGCCTCGGCACGCGGAGACTTTTCTCGGCCAGAACGTCGGCATCGAAGCTCCGAGCCGCGTGACGATAGTAATCCTGCTCTCGGCTTATTTCTTACTTTCCGCCGGCCTGCTTTTCGGTTTCAAGCTGAAGGGGCGCTCAGAACTTGCGTGGCCCGGCATCATCATCCTCTCGATCGTGGCCTTCGCCATAACCTTCATCATCAAGGAACGGCAGGCGTCGAAGATCGGCTTCGTGGTGGGCGAGATCGGGGTGACGGTTCTTGAAAGCGGAGAGCCGGAAGGTTCGGCCACGAGCTTTGTCGGCCTATTCTCCCCGAAGGAGCTGACCTCAGACATCAAATGGAAAAGCCCCGACACCCTCGCCAGCATCCACTCGTCATGGGAGGGGGATAACGTCAATACGCGCAGCCTCAAGGTGGAAGAGAAGAACAACTTCACCTTCGAGCAGGTCAAGCTCAACCCGATGGAGATGAGCATGTACCGCGCCATGACCATGGTGAAATATGGCGACGGCATTGATTTCAACATATCTCTCGACAGCGGCGGCATCAAGGGCACCGTCGTGAACAGAACGGGCAAGGATCTGGAGGACTGCGTGATCAGGCTCAACCAGCGTTGCGTGAACGCAGGTAATATTCCGGACAAGGGCAAGTTCACTTTTACCACGAAAGACCTGATACCCGGCATCCTGCCCTCCTCTTTCGCCAAGAGCGACGAGCAGAAAACCAAGGACTACATCCTCGCCGAGATCTTCCGCTTTAAACGCTCCAGCGGCATGTTCAACAACCGCGAATTCAACTGGCCCCTCACCTTCATTGGCTGGAGCAGGACAGCCCAGGCAAGCCTCGCGATCGGTGCGGAGCAGCCCAAGGAACGGCCGATGCAGCTTATCCTCACCCCCGCCCCGGAAGTGAAGGCGAGCGGGAAGGTGGTAATTCCTGCGGGCGTATGCGGCCTGAAAATTCTCAAGGGCGGCTCCTCGAACGTATATGGCGACCCGGAGAACTTCCAGTTCAGGTCATATGAAAATATCAAATGGCCGGAGCAGACGCGCATCGCCGGCATGAAGAAGAGCCCCCCGAAGAAGAATACGAAAAAGGCTCCAGCCCCTCCCGGCGGCATTCCTGCAGGCGGCCCCATCGCCCAGAAACAGGAAAAGCCAAAGACTGCGGACGAACTCTTCGCCCCCACCGGGTGGCTGCCACAGACCATGGCCAACCGCCTGCGCATAGGCTTTGACCTTCCGCCAAGGACGCCTGCCATAAAAATAAACAAGGTCAAGCTCGTGGTTGACATCGAGATCAGAGACGCCTCCGCCACTCTGGGAATCAGGAAGGCGGGCGAGACGAGTTTCCAGAAACTCGGCGGCATCACTGTCGGCTCAGGCAGAACGGAGAAAGTCATTCCCAATATCGGGAAATATATCGGCCCCAACGGGGAGCTACCCGAGTTTGAGGTTAATATCAGAAAGCCCCTCAATGCAGGGATGGACGCCAAGACGTTCTGGAAGGTCAAGGAGTTCGACATCGAGGTTGAAGGAACCGCCAACAACTCGGACGAGGTCGCATTTAAAGCCGAGAAATAATAAATAACCGACCGCTGTTAATGTAGCCGGAGAGATCCATAATGATTGAGACCAAGAAACTCACCAAGAAGTACGGCGACGACTTTATCGCCCTGAACAACCTCAACCTGAGTATCGGCGCGGGTGAAGTCTTCGGCTATATCGGCCCTAACGGCGCGGGCAAGACGACCACGATCCGTATTCTCTGCGGCCTGCTCCTGCCCAGCGGGGGCTCGGCCACGATTGACGGCATTGACGTGGTGAAGAATACCGACAAAATCCGCAGGGTGACCGGCTTCATGCCCGACGCTTTCGGCGTATATGAAGAGATGCGCGTCTGGGAGTACCTCGACTTTTTCGGCGCCTGCTTCAAGCTCTCGAAGAAGGACAGGAAGAAGCGGATAGACGAGGTGCTCGACATCACCAAGAGCACCACCATGCGCGACTATTTCGTGGATACCCTCTCCCGAGGCATGAAACAGCGCATCGGCATCGCCAAGACCCTGATGCACGACCCGAAGGTCATCTTCCTCGACGAACCGGCAAACGGCCTCGACCCCCGCGCACGAATCGACATGCGTGACCTTATCCGCAACCTCGCGGCGCTGAACAAGACGGTTCTCGTCTCCAGCCACATCCTCCCCGAACTCGCCACCATCTGCGACAAGGTCGGGATTATCGAACGCGGCGTGATGCTGGCCCAGGGAACGGTTGCCGACATCATGAGAAAAATCCAGCCCAACCGGCGGGTCGAGCTCCAGTTTATCGGAGATGGCAAACCGATACTCCAGCTCGCCAAGGCGCTTGAGCAGAAGGACTATATCCAGAAGGCCGAGGTTTTTGACGACATCCTCCAGTTCGAGATGAGCGGCACCGACCAGGACATCGGCAAGCTTCTGCGCTTTTTCATCTCGAAGAAGGTAAACGTGGTCTGGTTCCGCGAACAGGAGAGCGACCTTGAGGAAGCCTTCATGAAGGTTAGC
>JAFGWW010000304.1 GCA_016936955.1 Planctomycetota bacterium
AGCCGGTGGTGATATCTGTTCATGACATGTTCGCCCTGCGCATGCCCCAGCTCTGCACCGTGGCCAACCGTTCTCACGCCTCGCGCAATATGCCCGAGAGCATCCGCCGCGCCGCGCGTATCGTCGTCCCCTCCGAGTGGGTCAAGCTGGAGCTTCTCGAGTGGAACCAGGGGTTGGAGGAGAAGATCGACGATCTCGAGGAAAAGACGGCCGTAATTCCGTGGGGCGTTGACTCCCGCTTCGCTCCCGTAACCGATAGTAAACGTCTTGAAGAAGTGCAGCTCAAATACGGCCTGCCGCCGAAATTCATCCTCTTCGTGGGACGGATCGAGCCGAAGAAAAATGTTACCCGCATAATTCAGGCATACTTCGCCGCCACCGCTGCCAACGGCCTTGATCACCGCCTCGTTCTTGTGGGGCCGAAGGGCTGGGGCGCGGTTAGGGAGGTGGAGACGATGATCACCGAGCTCGGGCTGAAAGACAAGGTAGTGCGCCCCGGCTTCATCCCCGACGAAGACCTGCCTGCTGTCTACTCCCTCGCTTCGGCCGCCATGTTCCCCTCTTTCGCCGAGGGCTTCGGCTTCCCGCTGCTTGAGGCGCAGGCCTGCGGCACGCCAGTAATCGCCTCGAATATTCCAAGCCTTGAGGAAATCTCCGGCGCGGCCAAGCCCGTTAAACCAGACGACCTCCCCACCATGCGAGTGGCGCTCGAAGAGGTTCTGATGAATGATAACGAATCAGGAAAAATGCGCGAGGCAGGATTGACCCATGCTTCAGCTTTCACCTGGAAAGCCCACGCCGAAAAAACCTTCGCCCTCTACGAACAGGTAATTAACGAAGACCGAAACAGGTAAGTATCATCGCGAACCAAATGAATGATACCCCCGCTCATGCTGAGCTTGTCGAAGCATGTTACGTTTTGCAGTCCGCCCTTCGACAAGCTCAGGACGAACGGATAGCGGCTGGGCATGAAAGAACAGAGACAGCTAAAAGCCCCGTTCGTGTTGAGCCTGTCGAAGCATGATCGCTTTTTATAAGGGGCAGAAATGACCTTCTGGGTTTATATCCTCCAATGTTCTGATGGCAGTTATTACACCGGACATACTGATGATTTGGAGCGGAGGATAGTGGAGCATAGCCAGGGAGAATACATGGGTTGCTATACTTACTCGCGACGTCCGGTTAGGCTGGTATTTTCTCAGGAGTTTGGCTCACGTGAAGAAGCCTTGGCTTCCGAAATGCAGATCAAGGGGTGGAGCCGCAAGAAAAAAGAGGCTTTGATCCGATGTGACTGGGAAGAGATATCCCGTCTATCGAGATCAAAAAAGTAAACACAAATAAGCTCATTATCCCGCCCATGCTGAGCTTGTCGAAGCATGTTCCACTTAGTGTTACGTTACGCTTTTTGCGGTTCGCCCTTCGACAAGCTCAGGACGAACGGATAATGGTCGGTTGCAATAACAGGTTGCGACCAGGTTGGCATAGCATCCGCTCATGCTGAGCTTGTCGAAGCATGCTCAGGCGAGCATTGTCTATGGTGATTGTGTTGCCGGTATCTGGCCGATCGTGCGCGGTGTTCTACCACTCCAGAAAATTCTTGAGCAGCTTGTTCCCTTCAAGGGTCAGGAAGCTTTCGGGGTGGTACTGCACGCCTTCCATCTTCCATTCCTTGTGCCGGATGCCCATGAGCTCGTGCTCGTCGGTGCTGTAACTGGTTGGGATGAAACCTTCCGGCAAGGTCTCTTCCTTTACAGTAAGGCTATGATAGCGGGTGGCGGTGAATGGTGAGGGCAGGCCCTTGAGCACGCCCTTGCCGTCGTGTTCTATTTCCGAGGTCTTGCCGTGCATCAGGCGCGGCGCGCGGATCACATCCCCACCAAAAGCGTAGGCCATGGCCTGATGTCCGAGGCAGACGCCCAGAATCGGCATCTTCCCAGCAAAGTGCTTGATAACATCCACGCTGATCCCGGCTTCCTTGGGCGAGCACGGCCCGGGAGAAATTACGATGCGCCCGGGCTTGAGCTCCTCAAGCTCTTCCAGCGTGATCTTGTCGTTACGGTAAACTTTTATCTCCGCCCCCAGCTCGCCGAAAGCCTGGACGAGGTTGTATGTAAAGCTGTCGTAGTTGTCGATCATAACAAGCATTATATGGTCTCCTGTCGCCAGTAAATGATTCTACGCCGTAAGCCTCCTTTTGGCAAGAGTTAAGCCCGATCCTTGCCCGATGAAAAATATCGCGGCGTATTAACCCGCTGCCATCCCGCCCCCTAACCCGGCCGTTGTAAAAAAATGAAGGGCAAGAATTGTCACTGACATTTTTTGACGTCAATCTTCTTTACAAGGTTACTTCGGGTAAAGCAAAATGCGATATTTTGTCGATCTGTAAGATCTTTAACCGCAGTACTTTATGTTAAATTTAAGCCACCCCGATAACTGGCATCATGCTTGCTAAATATAAGGCGCCTGGAAAAGGTGGGGAATAATAGCGGAGGATAATTATGACAATAAAGATGGTTGTGAAAATCTTTATAAGTGTCATCGGGGCGTTCATGATCTTTGCTCTCTGGAGGAGCGGGGCGATATTCATTGACAAGGGGGTGTGGTACGGTCTTGCGATTCTGCTTATGTTCGGCGGCGCGGTTCCGAGGCAGACCGGGTATTGCGCCTTTATCTTTGCTCTGGCAATAGCTGCGCACCAGGTTTTCTGGATGGGTGGCGACCTGATGGGGATGAGCTGGGGGCATAGTGCTTTCTGTGCCGGACTGGCCGCTTTCCTGGTCTATCTCGCCGGCCCTTCCGAAGTAAGGTTATGGAAGTGCCCGAAATGTTACTGGCACGGCCCTTCGACCGACACGCGCTTCGGGCGCTGCCCGCGCTGTGGTTACTC
>JAFGWW010000305.1 GCA_016936955.1 Planctomycetota bacterium
GCATTGAGGGCGAGAAGGTTGGTCTGGAAAGCGATCTCTTCGATAGTCTTGATGATCTTGCTGATCTCGTCGGAGGACTGGCTTATCTCTCCCATCGCCCCCGCCATGTTCTTTACCGCCACCGCACCCTGTCCAACCTGCGTTTCGGTCTGGTTCATCATGCTGTTGTCCGATTGCGCGTTGTCTGCGTTCTGCCTCGTCATGGAGGCCATCTCCTCGAGGGCGGAGCTTGTCTCTTCGAGGCTCGCTGCCTGCTCCGTCGCCCCTTCGGCCAGTGACTGGCTCGAACCGGAGATCTGGTTGGCAGCGCTTGCGACCTGCGCCGAACCTTCGTTCAGGCTGTTAATGATTCTGGTAAGGGCGGTGACAATACTCTTGCCGATTATAAAGGCCATGAAGATTCCGATGACGATGGCGGCGGCACCGAAGATGGTTACGCCGAGCTTTGTGTTGCTGGCTTCATCAAGCATCTCCTGGTCGGTCATGATGTTTTCTTCAGCTTTCTTGTTGATCTGGCTGAGAATGGTCTGGATTTTGCCGAGGGCCGGAACAGTTTTTGTGCTGTATATTTTCTGCGCCTCGTGCATGCCCTTAAGCTCGTGTTCGGATTCGGTCACGAGGGTGTCCAGATTGCTGAGGACTACATCCAGGGTTGGCATGGTTACCGAATCCATAATCCTTTTTGCTTCGGCGCGAGCCTGATGTCGTTTGTCTTCTATCTTGATGGCTTTTTCAATCTGCTCTCCCACCGTGTTCAGTGCGCCGAGGGTCTGGTTGGTGAAAATTGCGTTTGCCTTCGCCCGTCCGCCCTCGCCCTGACGCAGGCTGGTTGCAATCGCAATGGCGGAAGTGTGGAGTTCTTCGTGGGCTTTGCGGCTTGCGTCGAGCACTGCTTTCAACTCGGGAAGCTCGGTTCCGAGTTTTCTCAATTCTTCCGAGTCGAGGAATTTGCCATAGGCGCACTTTGTGGGGTCAGTCTGCACGCCAAGGTCGGGGTTGCCTTCGATCATGGCAATACTTACATTCTGAACCCAGTCTTTATGGTCGAGCAGGAGGCGGATAAGATGCTGCTCAAGATCGGCGTGGACGCTGCAATAATGCGTCTTGATGTCGTTGACGCTCTCATGCAGTTTTTTGTGGTGCTCCACCATTGCGTTCCAGTTTTTTTTGAAATCCTCGTCACCGCCGTTATATGCTGCTTTGGCTTCGCCCGATTCAAGCCATTTGCCGAGGGCACACTTTGTGGGGTCAGTCTGAACGTCTATAGATTCCTTGTTTTCCAGAAATACGTCGCGGAGATTGGAGGCCCAGACAAGATGCTCTGACTTGCGGGTCGAGAGGATTCCGGGCAGATAGGGGTTGGCCTGCTTGAATACTTTCCCTATATCTACCGCCGACTCGTGCAGATGGTTGTGCGGTTCCTCCACCTGTTCCAGTAGGGCTCTGAGTTCTGGAACCTTTTTTTCCGCCTCAATCCGCTCGGGTCCGTAATACCATTTACCGAAAGCGCATTCACGCGGGTCGGTTTGTACGGACAGGGTGGTCACCTTTGCGTCGGTCAGAAGCTCGTTGACCTTATTCGCCCAGTTGAGGTGGTCCACCTCGCGCTGTACGATATTGCCGCGAAGCTTGTTGCCATAAATCACCTCACCCGCGTCATTCACAATCCCCCCGATGCCGTAGATAGCCCATCCGGCGGTCAGCACCAGAATCATCAGCACAAGGCCAATCGCCAAACCTATTTTTTTACCGATCGTCATATTTGAAAACATTTTTTTCTCCACATTTTATTTTTCACGCCAACACTTAATTTGTGATGTTTGAACAATTTACTATTTGCTATGTCTCATCTTCAAACCGTTAATAAAACTCCTTGTTAGCAATGGTTGTGCCAAGCATGACAATCAGCCATGTTCATGTAACTTGCACTTCAATAGTAGTTTATGCGCCAAAACAAACCCCTAATTTATTGTGGGAATTAGCACAGATGATGAATTATACACAGTAACACCATTTGGCTGTGGCGCGGATACGCATTAGTGTTTACGCGGATGTGTCTTGTAAACGAGCAGGTTTGTGCTTGGATTGAACAGTTGTGGTGGCCGTAGATCGCTTGGATTGTGGGACTAATCGGAGACTTTCTGGTATATCGTGGGCTGGATATATTTGAAAGGGTGCTTGATACTGTTGAGCCCTTCGGAGTGGCCGATGAAGAGATATCCGCCAACAGCCAGATGCTGGTGGAATCTGTTGACCAGCGCCTCCTGGGTTGGCCTGTCGAAATATATCATCACGTTGCGGCAGAAAATAAAGTCGAAGCGCCTTTTGAAAGGCCAGTCACCCATCAGGTTGAGCCTGCGGAAAACTACCAGTTCCTTGAGCAGTGGCGAGACGCGGTAGGTTTCCTTTTGTCCGCCAGCTCCGCGGGTGAAATATTTACTCCGCAGCAGGCCCGGAACCGATTCGACCTTGTTTTTTTCATACTCTCCATTCTCCCCTTTAGCGATTACGTTGGTGTCAATATCGCTGGCGAGAAGTTTTATGTCCCAGCCGCGCGGGTCGGGGAAATTTTCCAGTACGGTCATGGCGATGGTGTAAACCTCTTCCCCGCTCGAGCACCCCGCGCTCCAGCCGCGCAGGATGCGTGCATCTTTCGGATTCTTTTCGCGGTAGAGGCCGGGCAGGAGTTTCTGCCCGAGAAAATCGAAATGCTTGCTTTCGCGGAAAAAGGAGGTGAGGTTGGTGGATACCGCGTTGAGCACTTCGAGCAGCGCCTCTCCACTGCTGTCATTTATCATGTATTCGTAATAGTCGCGGTAGCCCCTGAAGCCCCGGGTGCGGATTATTTTCCCGAGTCTCGTCTTGACCAGTTCGCGCTTGTTGTCGGTAAGGTTTATCTTGGCCGCGTCATAGACGTAGCTGGATATTTTCCGGAAGAGGGAATCGCTCAACTGTTCTTCAGGCGCCAGATCCTGCAATGGTGTTCTCCTGCGGCTGTATTACACCTGTTCCGACTGGGACTGGTGTTTTGTCTGGTAAAAGGAACGGCTATAAATTCTCACCCAAACCTTCGACAAGATGGTTGTCACAGGACTCGGCCCTGATTTTCTCCTCTCTTGAGATGGAGGCTTTTTTCAGCAGATTATGAATCGCGCCGACCAGCCCCGCCTGCTTGAACGGTTTGGGCAGGACGTCGACAAGATGGAATTTGTCGCAGATGTCGATAAGGTCGCGATGCGAATAAAGCCCGCTTATGAGAAGCACCGGCGTATCCTCGTTTCCCTTTATGTTGCGTAGTTGAGAGATCAGTGTTACCCCGTCCCCCTGACGCAGGCGCAGGTCGAATATGCAGAGGTCAAACTCTTCGCCCCTGTTGATTATGCTAATAGCCTGATCCTGCCCTTCGGCAAAGGTCGAGTCGAATCCAAGCTCCCGTATCTGGGCAGCAAGGATATCCCGTATAGCCTTCTCGTCATCTACGATCAGGGCTTTGAATTTGTACTCGTCACCTTCGTCCATAGCCAGTTGCTCCTAACTCGCATCCGCTCTGCGCGGACGGGAGGTTTTGGGGCGGAGTTGGTCCAGAACCCCGCCCCAGGGGGGATAATCCGGGTGAGCACGAAGGCCGTACCAAGCTTGGCAGGCAGATTTCATGCTCAGCCGGATAGGGGGAAATTTTATGTATGCCAATCAAGCAGTTCCACGGATTAAAGCAAAAACCATGCTAGTACGGGCAAGATTGAGAAAATTAACATTATGACCATTGGTTGGGGGTGTTTTTGCACTCTACGGGCGGTTATTCCGTCAGCGTAAAAGCCTTGCGGTTTTTGCGTTAGGTTAATTTGAGCTGGCGGCTTGCGGTTTATGTATCAGGCAGATTCGGGATGTGTGCAGTTTTTCACATTTGTGGAAAATAACCGGTTTGCTGATGAATCATGCACAAATTACGCTGTGCAATTACTGGTCACGAGGTGGTTGAGGTGTTCGGCCGTATGGGTGTGGGTAATGTCCCGTGCGTGGGTGAGGGCTTTGGCGCGGAGGGCTGGATAATTTTCCGGCGCGGTAGCGGTGCGGATAAGCTCTGCCCACTTTTCCGGTTTCTCTTTCATGTTAGCGTAAAGGGCTCCGTCGCCCGCCGCTTCCGGAATTCCGCCCGCTTCCGAGGCGACGCTCGTAACGCCGTGGAGCCCGGCCTCCACAAAGACGCGCCCGAAAGGTTCGGGAATCTGCGCGGGGGCGAAGAGAAGCGAGGCTTCGCGGTAGAGCCTGTCAATATCGCTGCACCACGGGATGCAGGTCACGTTCGGCAATGCTTCAAGGCGTCTTGTCAGCCCCTTGCGCGCGGTTCCGGTTACCACAAATTTCTTCTCAGGAAGAAGGGGCGCTGTGCGGATAAGCACCTCGATTCCCTTGATCGCCTGAGGCTTGATAAAAAGAATGGGGCCCTCGGGGGTGGGCTCGGGTGTTTCCTCAAGCCGCGCGGCCGGGCTATTTTCCATGTCAATTATTGGATAGAGCACGGCGGCGGGGCGGCCGAAAAAACGCTCGATAACTTTTGCGATATAATCGCTGTTGGCTATCACCTGCGTAGCCTGCGAGTATGCTTCTTTATATGCGGCGAGATTTTTCTTTACCCACGGCCACTTCAGCTTGAAGCGCAGGGGTAGGTTGGAGAAAGACGGAGCTTCGGCCTCAAGGGCGTTCTCTCCCGCGAAGAAGGTGGGGGAGATCGGCTTGTAACCATGGAAGAAAATCGTGCTCGGAACCCCGGCTTCCCTGGCCGCCGCCACGGTGGAAGGCACGAGCATGTTCTGGCTCAGTACCAGATCCGGCTGGAATGAGCTGATCTCTTTCGCAATGATCGGCGCCCAGAGTTCGTTCCACTTCAGGGAGGTCAAGTCTGAGTCGCGGAAAAATTTCGGCTTGGGCAAGGCGTGGGTGTAAAGGTCGTATTCC
>JAFGWW010000306.1 GCA_016936955.1 Planctomycetota bacterium
AATCAAACCATCGACAAATGGGAGGACTTTCTTTTCCATTCAATCCCAACCACCACCGAAAGTGCGAAACTTATTGTACGTTATCTCATTGTCTGACTGATCTATTTATTGACAAGAAAGCATTTATAGACAGATCCAGAGCTTCTAATAAAGTCATTAATGCGATCACATAGATATCTGGCGAGTAAATTTCGTGTGAGATTAGGCTGGTTAATTTCTAGCATCTTGATTATTCAATAATAGTATTTTGTTTTCTATCGGGCACCACCACTTAATGTGCTGATTTAGAAGGGCATGAGCCGTAATTATCTCGTATTGGCGTGGGGACCGGGGGCAGGATTCGAACCTACGGCCTCCGGGATTATGAGTGGCTGCGGGCGAATCTTTAAGCCATTGTAATATCTATAACTTATAGCGATGTAACGAGGTTAGTGTACACCACATTTTGGCCATGTCAACCATATCACCATGTTCCCCAGAAAGTGGTGAACATTCTGGTGAACATTTTTTGGCCTGTAATCTACATGTCTTTTTGAGCTATTAGCACTGGCGATATACAGATATTAAAACGCCCCTTTTAGCCCCATCTGTGCGGAATGGTTTTGATAGTCATTTCCTAGCTCTGAGATGTAGTCATAAAAATATGAGGTGTTCTCGTTTATCAGTCCCGTAAACCAAGCACCAAAGTTAAGCCTGTTCCGATCAGCGTCATTACCGCTTACGCAACCGATATCATCATCACTCAGCTATGAATCAAATGCAAAAGTAGTTACTGCTTGGGGTGGCATCCCACGGCATGGCATAATCATTTCCTGATATTTTGTGGAATGACTCGCAGGGACAGATAACCAAGCCAGGAGCAATATTAAGTTGGGGGTAGGTCTTTCTAAACGCCTTGATGCCGGAAGCATCTCGTCCTGACGGATTACTCTTCGCCTTAATCTCAATCGGATAGAATGTTCCATCACGCTCAAGCAACAAATCTACCTCAGCTCCACCATTTGTGCTCCAGTGGTAAACGTGAGGACGTGGAGAAAGAAGAGACAGGGCTTTTCGCACCTCCCCGTACACGGCAGTCTCGAAAATAGCTCCCCATTGAGGATGGCTCGGAACGGCTGTCGGAATAGAAATAGCAAGGCTCCAACACGCCACGCCCGAATCAGCAATATAACCCTTAGGCTTACCACTGACACGCTTGACCGTATTCCCAGAATAGGCGGGGACCTCGAACCACTGAAACGTTGCTTTAAGAATATCAAGCCAGCGACCGGCAGTGTTTGGTGTGATTCCGATATCTCTGCCGAGTTGCGAAAAATTTACTGTCTGTGCAGTCAGAGCAGCGGCGAGGCGCATGAACCGTCCGAATTGCTGCCAATCGGAAACGTTGGCCAAAAGGCGTGCATCACGCTCAATGTAAGTACGCTGGTATGCTGAGAGATAATCTGCCACAGTTTCCCGTGGTAGAAGGTGTGCGTCAGGCAGCCATCCCCGCCAAAGCGATTCATAGAGACCATAACGCTGCTCTCCTCTGCCCACGCCACTCTCTGTTACCTGATCCGGCGAATCAAGCCATGTGTGGAGCCAGTGGGCATCACTAGCATTACCGCTGGTTTCATGCAAAGAGAACCCCTCAAGGTCTAGGAAGACAACTCGCCCGGCAAGGCTTTCGGCAACCGACTTCAACACGCCCCACTGTTGCGAACCGGTAAGCACAAATTGTCCGGGGCGGCGATCTTTATCGATACGTCGCTTGAGGACAGGCAGGAGCTCTGGAGCATACTGTACCTCATCGAGAACAAGCGGAGTCTTGTGGTTGTCCAGGAAGAGTTCCGGATCATGACGGGCGTTTTCTACATCCACAACTGGATCAAAGACTACAAAATCTGCCCTATCACCTAAATTATGGCGTAGTAGAGTACTTTTTCCCACTTGACGGGCTCCAGTAACCACCACCGCTGGAAAGGTATCCAGAAGCACTGAAAGACGTTGTTTGGCTGCTCGATCTATATACACACCTTGCATTTTAGCAATAATGGGTATAATTTGCAAGCATTTGTGCATGGTAGAACTTAAAAACTCTTTCCTCTTAGCTATTAACTCTGGCTATCCTTAACTAAACCCATTGACTCTTAAAGCTTAATGCGTTAAACTTTAATAATCTGATTTGCTATTAAAGGTTCATAGATAGGGTGAATATGGATGCTACCGGAAGTTACATTGAAACTGCTGCAGGTGGTGAATCGGTGAAAGCGTTTGTCCCTGCCCCCCTGCCTGCCGGATGCCCTCTTGAACTGCCACCGGAGTATATGATTTACCTTGAAGAGGCTAACCGCGCTCTGGGGCGGCTTGATGGCACCGCCATGCTCCTTCCCGACCCTTCTCTTTTTATCTACTTCTATGTCCGTAAGGAAGCTGTCCTGTCTTCCCAGATCGAAGGTACCCAGTCTTCGCTGTCAGACTTGATCCTCTATGAAAGCAAAGAGACTCCCGGCGTTCCTCTCGATGATGTGGAAGAGGTTTCCAATTACGTTGCTGCCATGAATTACGGTATGAAGAGAATGAGGGAAGACAAGTTCCCCCTATCGCTCCGGCTGCTTAAAGAAATCCATAATGTCCTTCTTTCCAAAGGCAGGGGCAGCAACAAGACACCGGGAGATTTCAGGCGTTCACAAAACTGGCTCGGAGGAACACGCCCCGGCAACGCCAAATTTATACCGCCACCGCCAAACATGGTAACCAAGTGTATGGGAGAGCTTGAAGACTTCCTGCATGACAAGCCTATTAAGCTTTCACCGTTACTGAAAGCTGCCCTTGCCCATGTGCAGTTTGAAACCATCCACCCGTTCCTTGACGGTAATGGCCGCCTTGGACGCCTCCTGATTGCCCTTATTCTTACGTCTGAAAAGGCACTGGGCGAACCGCTGCTCTATCTTAGCCTTTACTTCAAGAAGCACCGTGAAGTCTATTATGAATGCCTCCAGAATGTCCGCACCAAAGGCGATTGGCTTGGCTGGATCAGGTTCTTTCTTGAAGGGGTCAAGGTAACAGCGGATCAGGCAACAGAGAAGTCCAAGAGCATTCTAGCCCTCTTCTCCGAAGACGAGAAAAGTATCGGCACCCTTGGACGCAAAACCAGTTCTGCCTACAAGATTCATGAATATTTGCAGCACCATCCCATACTTTCCATTCCTGCTATCTCTTCCGCTGTCGGCTTAAGCCAGCCTACCGTTACAGGCGTGGTAAAAGCACTTGAAGAGCTTGGCATTCTAAAGGAATCAACTGGAAAGCAACGCGACCGCATTTACGTCTATGCTCCCTATATGAAGCTGCTTGCAGAGAGCGATGAAGAATAGGCCTACCAACTTATACCTGCAACTATTCTGCTAACCAGTTTTTGCGGCTGCTTTCTTCAAGGTGGAAATTTTGGAAGCTTTTCCGAAATTTCCTTTTGGTCAGGCCTGACGTATCAAAGTAATAAGCTTTTTACCTTCGCGTTTATGCCTAGTGTGCGTTCTCAATTAACTTAAAGGCCGGAGTGCGAATCAGCCGATAGATACAGCATCAACTTCTACCGAAGGAGCCCCTCATGGAAAGAATGATGCTTAACGACTACCTGTGGAGCAAAATACACCCCCCTACTGCCCGGAAAAGAAACCGATTGCGGCGTTACTACCAAGGACAATCTACTCTTTATCGAAGCCGTTTTGTGGGTCGATCGCACTGGCTCTCCGTGGCGCGATCTACCCGAATGTTTTGGCCACTGACACCGCGTTTATGTCCGTTATAACCGCTGGGCACACAAGGGAATCTGGCAGCGGATTCAGGATGCACTCGCCACTCTGGCTGATATCGAGTTTATCCATATCGACGGCACGATTGCCCGAGTACATCAGTATGGCGCCGCGAAAAAACGAGCGCGAAGAGCAAGGTCAAGGCCGTTCGCGCGGCGGCCTGACGACCAAGATTCATGCGGCGGTCGACGCGAACGGCAATTTGGTTCGTTTCCTTATCACCAAAGGCCAGCAGTCCTATTTCACCAAGGCCGTCGAATTGCTTGATGGCTTGAAGGCATCGTATGTCGTTGCCGATAAGGGCTATGACGCGAACTATATTGTTGAAGCCATCGAGTCTATTGGCGGTGAAGCCGTGATACCGCCCAAGAGCAATCGCAAGGAACCTCGTGAATACGACAAGCACATTTACCGGTCTCGTAATTTGGTGGAACGTTTTTTTCTTAAGTTGAAGAACTTTCGCCGCATCGCAACACGATACGAAAGATTAGCCATAACCTATGGTGCAATGATCAGCCTGGCGGCAGTCATCATCTGGCTAACTAACTGAGAACACCCTCTAGATTGAATTTTGCAGGATGAAAAATGTTCACCAGAATGTTCACCACTTTCTGGGGAGCATGGTGAATATGGTTGACTTGGCCAGAATGTGGTGTACGCTAACCTCGCTGCATCGCTATAAGCTATAGGTATTACAATGGCTTACAGATTCGACCGCAGCCACTCATAATCCCGGAGACCGTAGGTTAGAATCCTGCCCCCGCAAGATGCCCTAGTTGAATTTACCACTTCTAATCAAGAATGAAAGAGTGGAATGCTTATTGATGAAAGAAAAACCATTTCAAAACCAGAATTTATTCGTGATATAGCAGATATTAAACTTGTTGTCAGAGGGGTGGAAATCGCCCTGCACGAACAATATGTAGGAGGAGTTGTATAAAATAGCTGGGGGGGGCTACATTTCTTATTCATATCGGTTTAATGTTAGCCTAAAGGAGTCTTCGCGATTTTTCATTCTTTTAGTTTTTAATAACGGTCAAGTTTACCGCATAATGGGTGGACGCGTGGATGGGGCAGGTCAATCCTGAAGTGCTTGTTCATGGAGATATTGAGCAATGGCAAATTCAAAAAGCGGTGATTCTGTAAAATGCGCCTTGGTTAATTATCGTGATGAGACCCCTGTCGTACCGTGTCCATATGGCAATGCACAGCGCATTGTCACTGGTGGAGAAGGCGGAATTGCGAATGTGCATGTAATTACAGTAACACGAGGTAACGCCCACGTACATAAGGGGTATGACGAGGTTTACTATGTGCTTTCTGGTACAGGAGTAATAAATATCGATGGCGAGGAGAAGCCATTACGTTCTGGTACCGTGGCGGTCATCCCCGCCGGAATCCCGCACAGCATATACGCAACACAGGGCGAACAACTGGAATTCGTCATTTTTGGCACCCCATCCATGTCGATTGATGATCCAAGGGCCAAACCGGAAAAAGCGTAGGCTCCTTTTCCTGCAAGCATTCGTATGCAAGGCATAAAAAATATAATCGCAATACTGGTTGACAAACCTGACACTTGAATATATTAACAGTAATCATGGGTTGCAAATACAACCCGACAGCAATTCAGCTGGCATCTTGGCCGGCGGATAACGTTCTTTAAAAACAAGACAAATGGCGATTAGCGGAAGACGGTGAGAATCCGTCGCTGACGCGCAGCTGTAACCGTGAGTAAAACTACGGCAGTCACTGGGATATACCCGGGAAGGCTGTCGATAAATTGCACGGAAGCCAGAAGACGAACCGCCATTTGAGATCACCGCAGAAATCCTCGCGAGAAGGAGATCAGGGCGTCTGACCATATCATTGATATGTTCCCAAACCCGTTCTCTAGTGAGAACGGGTTTTTCTTTTAGGATTTTCGAGGTAGGGGAGAAACATGAAGTTTCATGACTTTTTATGTGCGATTTTATTGTGTCTGTCGCTATCGGCTGCCGTACATGCGGGGGAAGAGACTTCTCAAGCAACAGGGCAAACGGAAGAGATAGTCATCACAGCAACCAGAAGCAGCGAACTGTTGAGCCACGTCGGCAGCAGCATCAGCGTTGTCGATGCGGACGAGATCCAAAAGCATCAGTGGCTTACGGTTTATGACGCACTTGAAAGCGTTCCCGGAGTAAGTGTAGCCAGAAGCGGCGGCCCGGGAACGACCACAAGCATCAAGCTTAGGGGAAATCCGGCCAAGCACGTGGTTGTTCTTATTGATGGAATAGAAGCGAACGATGTGTCATCGGCTAATCGCGGGCCAATACTAGATCATATCACAGTTGATTCGATTGAACGGATCGAAGTCCTGCGCGGTAACCAGAGCACGCTATATGGTTCTGAGAGCATCGGCGGTGTAATTAACATTATCACCAAGAAAGGCGGCAAGGACAGGGTAAGCGTTTCGCTTGAAGGCGGATCGTTTGAGACCGTCAAGGGTGCTTTGGATTTTTCGGTCGGCACCGAGAAGATTCGTTTCACCGGTGGGTTTTCAAGGTTGCACAGCGGTGGTATTTCCAGCGCTCCGAAAGATGATGGATATGACGAGGAAGACTCATATGATAACCTGACACTATATGGGCGTTTTGACCTTAACCCCATGGATAACCTACACCTGGCGTTTATCGGGCGCTATGTCGATACAGAAACCAATCTGGATGACTGGGACCAGAACGGTGCATTCATTAACCGATTGATGGATGATTTTAACGACACTCAGGAAACGGATTCGACTTATCTTCGCGCAGAAGCCACCCTCGACCTGCTGGACGGGTTCTGGAGCCAGACATTAGGCACCGGTTTTACCCGCCACAACCGTGAATACATGAATTTTCCAGATCTCGGGCAGGATAACCTGAAACCAGAAGAGGACGATGTTTTTCGCGGCACCTTGATCAAGTTCGACTGGCAGAACACGTTCAACCTCCACAAGACCAACAAGCTGATTATCGGGATCGAGACCGAAAAGGAAATTTACGAACACGAGAAGAATGTCACCCAATCAGACGGGACGAACAAAAACTATCAATACGAAGCGCGCACGTCGGCTATTTACGTTGAAGATCAGATTAGCCTCTTCGATTGCTGGTACACTACCCTTGGCGCGCGTCGCGACCGCCACGATACGTTTGGCTATCACAATACCTATCGGGTCACTACAGCCTTGGATATCAATAAAATCGGGACCACGCTCAAGGCCAGTTACGGCACTGGCTATAAAACGCCCGCACTTTTCGAATTGTACGGCCGCAGCAGTTGGGACTGGTTTGACGGAATTGTGGGAGACGAAAACCTGAAACCAGAGAAGAGCCGAGGATGGGATATTGGTTTCGACCAATCTCTTCTCAAAGGAAAGCTCAGGTTCGGCAGCACCTTTTTCTCTACCAAGACAGAGGACATGATAACCTGGGAATCCAACCAGATCACATGGGATTCATACTACAAAAACACTCAGCAAGCCAAGGCATACGGAATAGAATCGTCGCTATCCGCAATACTACCGTGGAATCTCGATTTCAACCTCACCTACACCTACACCAAAAGCAAGGATGAGAACACCGACAAATATCTTACTTATGTTCCGGAGCACACGGCCTACGCCAATCTGGGGTGGAGTTTCAATGAAGATCGCGGCCATCTGAATCTGGGCGTGAATTACGTCGGCAGCCGATTCACCAATGCCACCAATACCGAAAAACTTAAGAACTACACCGTGGTCAATGTCTCGTCGTCTTATAAACTCTCGGATAACTGGCAGATCTATGGTCGCGTAGAAAACCTGCTCGATCGCCAATACGAAGAAGTTGCTGATTACGATACGCCTGGCATCGGCGCTTTCTTGGGTATAAAGGTTTCGTTCTAGAGCATGATAAATGTTTAGAAAATACCATCATATTGCGATTGCCACCTCGGTATCTGTTCACCTGCTCATCGGTGTCACCGGATACGGCATGGGCTTATTTGAAAGGGAGGAATATCCCGCGCAAATCATGATGGAAAGTGGCGAATCGGTTATGATAATGGATGTGTCTGCTCCTGAAAGCATAAGGCAAGAAAGCGCGGAATCATTGCGAAGGGACGAGCAAAGAGAGCAAGAAGCATCACATGAATCACTCTGTCGGAAACTAATCACCCAACCCGATGACCTGCTGGAGTTAGACAGGCTCGTACCAGATATGTTTGCCGAAAGTCTTGCATGCCCATCGCGCACCCAGAAGCATAAACCACAAATGCTTGACAGAAAGCTCCGGGATATCAGCACGCCCGATGTCCCGGAGCAGATTGACGAAATTCCAGACGAAGGAGAGCGTAAAATATCTCCTGAGTCCTCCGGTTCCACCGGGGATTTACGGGAAAAGGGAGTGCAGAGCGAATGCGTCATTACTCATTGCCCTAGGCCTGAGTATCCCGAAATTTCCCGCAAACGCGGGGAGGAAGGAAGCTCGGCTTTTACGATTACCGTAAGCAAGACAGGTAAGCTTATTAATATTGCGCTTTCAAAATCCAGCGGATATCATAGGCTGGATAAGGCCGCAAGGGGTGCACTGGTCGCGGCCAGATTCGAACCGGCGGTCTCGGGTGGACGTCATGTAGACTCGAGCAAAACCATCATAATAACCTTCAGGCTGGATGAACTTTGAGTAAAACCAAAAATATTTCAGCGGTAGTATTAGCCGCCTGCTGCGCATTAATTATATCGCTGGCAGTAGGGGACAATGCCAGGAAAGACGAGAGGCTCCCTGATTCTTCAGCAGCACAGCCGTCAAAGAACATCCCCACGCGAATCGTCTCTCTCTCCCCAAGCATTACGGAAACCCTGTTTGCGCTGGGGCTCGATGACAACGTGGTCGGCGTCACCCGTTTCTGCCAATACCCAGAAGCAGCTAAAAATAAAGCCAAGGTCGGAGGTTTTCAGGATCTAAGCCTTGAGCAGGTTGCCGCCCTCTCGCCCGATCTTGTGATCCACCTGCCATCGCATTCCGAGTATGCCGAAAAGCTCGGGAAGCTCGGTATCAACACCATGCAAATAGATACCGGAACCGTCAATGGGATTTACTCAACAATATGCGAAATCGGCAAACGCTGCGGCAGGGAAGATGAAGCCGCCACGCTTTTGGGAAATTTAGAAAAACAGGT
>JAFGWW010000307.1 GCA_016936955.1 Planctomycetota bacterium
CCTCTTTGCGCGCAACCCCGCCCTCTCCCCCGAGATCAGGGAGGCCGTAACGCAGCAGGCTTCCTCGGAAGGCGAAGGCTTGCGGATCGACATGTCGGTAAGCGCCAAAGGCGAGGCGGTGGAACGCAGATATATTCAGGATATATTCCGAACCTGGACAAAAAAGCGGGCCGCCCAGCCACAGGCGCAGGAGCCGCCCGCGGATGAGGCAAAAGCTGACGGCAAGGCAGAGGCGGGAAAGAAGGCGGTGGAATAAATGAGCGCCATGATGATGAAGAGCCACAGCCTAGGCAGGATAAAGGGCATAGAGATCCGCATAGCCTATTTCCTTTACCTCTTCATCGCCGCCGTAATCGCCGCCCACGCAGTTGCCGGAAGTAATACCCAGAAGAAAACCGGCATCATCGCCGCCCTGCTCCTCTATCCATTTTTCTCCCTGCTCCATGAGCTGGCCCACAGTCTCTTTGCCATGCGCCACGGGGTCAAAGTAAACCGGATCATACTCCACCCCATCGGCGGTGCGGCCGAACTGCAGGGATACCTCCCCGGCCCCGGGGCCGAACTGCAAATAGCCCTGGCCGGCCCGCTGGCCAATATCCTGCTGGCCGCAGCATTCTCCCCGCTGATGATCCTTGAAGGCTCCTACAACCCGCTTCTTGCCCTCAGCTCCACCAACACCCAGCTCGGCGTTATCGCCTCGGTGGCGGTCATGATAAACCTCGCTATCGGAATCCTCAACCTGCTGCCTATCTTTCCCATGGACGGCGGGCGCGTCGCCACGGCGGTTTCCGTCGCCATCTTCGGACAGCAGCGCGGCGTTGCCCTTATCAACAAGGTCGCCCTCCTCGGGGTGGGCGCCCTCATCGCCTGCGGAATTACGGTCGCAATCAATTACAACCTCCGCGCCGGACTGGCAGTCGCCCTCATGGGCACGTTTCTCTACTCCACCGGCAAACAGGAGCTGCAGGCGCGGATGTTCGCCTCGCGCTACATCTCCCATAACCCATCCCTTGAGGCAAAACCGGAAACAGCAGCCCCAGCCGAACCGGAAACGCTGCAGGCTGAGATTCCGGAAAGTGATGACTCATCCGATACGCCGGACGAATAGGACATATCGTCGCCCAAGCACAAGCACATTAAGCTTTCACTCTCATACAGAAAACAACCCCCGCTCGCCCTGCGCTTGTCGAAAGGTGAACTGTGTGCCGCTTGTCCGTCCGCACTTCGACAAGCTCAGCACGAACGGAAGTCGTGATATGGAGATTATCTGGTTAGTTTTGGATCTGAAAAAGACATCGAGCCAACCAAAACTCCCTCTTCCAAAAAATCTTGAATATGTTATCCTTATGAAGCTATAATTGAAATATAGACGTTTTTGCTGTATCGCCACCGTTTTAAGGCAAGAGGTGAATATGCTCGACAACGCCCCGGCTAGCCATCGCATCGGCAGGATAATCGGTATAGAAGTGAGGATAATATACCTCCTCTATATCACACAGGGCTTATACCTTCTTTACTCCCTCGGCCGGGCACAGACATTTATCCATGGACTCACCATTTTTCTCGTCCTCATGGCCTACCCCTTCTGCATCTTCCTTCACGAGATGGGCCACTCCCTCGCGGCACTCAAGGAAGGGTTGCGCGTGGGCAGGATATACCTCCACCCCCTCGGCGGGCTGGCGATGATTGAGGGGATGATTCCGGGGCCTTTTTCCGAGATATTCATCGCTCTGGCCGGGCCATTCGTAAGCCTGCTGCTGGCGGCTTTCGCCTTCGTTCCGCTGCTGCTCTTCAGCTCCGGCTCGCCCCTTGGCTACCACGGCAATTTCGTCCTCGACCTCTGCGTGGGTCTCTTTTTCGTCAATATAATCCCCGCGCTTTTCAACCTGCTTCCAATCTTTCCGCTGGACGGCGGAAGGGTGGCCATGGCCATCTCCGTTCTGGTGGCGGGGCCAGAGAAGGCGATCCCGGCCATGGCGAAAGTGACAAAGGTCTGCCTCGTACTGCTGGCGGCGGCGGGGGTGCTTGTCGCGGTCAACGGAAATATTTATCAGGGCGTCATGCTTATCGGAATCGCGGTGATGGTGTATTTCATGGGTAAGCAGGAATTGCAGGCGCGCATGTACGCCGCCCAGTATACTGGCGGCGGCGGATTCAATATTTACTCCATGCAACAGCAACAGGTCCAGCCGTGGGAATCGCCCGAATGGCACCCGGAAAAAGGTTTTGCAAAGCCGGAAGAGAAAAAGCAGGGATGGTTCGCCCGGTGGCAGGAAAAGCGAAGCGCCGAGAAGTCCCGCCGGGAACAGGAAGCGAAGGAAGAACTGAACCGGAATGTGGATGAAATTCTGGCGAAGGTCAAGCGCGACGGCATCGGAAGCCTGAGCCCCAAGGAGAAGGACATTCTGAACCGGGCCAGCGCGGAGCAGAGGAAAAAGAGCTAGGCTATTTTTCTATCCGGTTGGTATTCGAGGAGCGGCGTCCGCGTTTGGCGCGCCATTTATCGCAGATGGTGCGGATCTCGTCCAAATCATACTCGCGCAGACGGTCAAGGATCTGCCGCATATAACGACTGTTCTGGGATGTGCGTCTTTGTTTTTTAGCCATGTGAGTACGTTATATGCGCAGTGGCTTTTCGTCAAGCTTTTTTCAACAGACATGATATGAATAAGATGAATAACGACTCCCAACTCGGAAATGTAGCGATCAGGAAAAAGCTGATCAACAGCAAGCAGGCCGGCCACTGCATGAGGGTCTGCGAGGCGGCATCCCATGAAGGCGAAGAGCTTTCCATGGGCGAAGCCATGCTCAAACTCGGCTACATTAACGAGGAACAGCTCAAAATGCTGCGGGCCGAACTCAGGCGCCAGCAATGCAGGATAAAGGGCTACGAGCTTGTCAGGTCGATCGGCAATGGATCGGTCGGGACGGTATACCTCGCCCGCCAGATCGCCATGGAGCGCGACGTGGCAATCAAGATCCTCAACCCCTCCCTTGCCAGTAAAAAGGATATCGTCCAGCGCTATATCTCCGAGGCGCGGGCCGTGGCCAAGCTCAACCACCCCCATATCGTGCAGGGCATCGACGTGGGCGAGTCGGAGGGCTACTACTATTTTACGATGGAACATCTCTCCGGCGGAACCATGCAGGAGAAACTGGAAAAAGATGGTCCCCTCCCCGAGAAGGAGGCGCTGGAGTTCATGTACCACTGCTGCTCCGCACTCAACCACGCGTGGATGAAGTCCATTATCCACTGTGATATCAAACCGGCAAACCTGATGCTTGACAGCGCGGGAAGGCTCAAGATAACCGATCTCGGCCTTGCCAGCATCGCGGGCGAGGA
>JAFGWW010000308.1 GCA_016936955.1 Planctomycetota bacterium
CCTCTCCCCCGCCAAGCCTATAAGCCAGAAGAAGGGGCGCATCCTTGTGGTCGACGACGAGGCGGTGGTGCTCAAGATTTTCGAACGCTTCCTGACCAAGGCCGGTTACGTCATCGACACGGCCATGAACGGCAAGGAAGCGCTGAAGCTTATCGAGAGCGTGGAATACTCCCTCATCACTCTGGACCAGATGATGCCGGAGATGAACGGGCTCGAGTTTCTCGAGGCCATGAAAAAGACATGCGACAAGATCCCGCCCGTAGTCATGGTCACGGCTGCGCATACCCCGGAACTTGCCAGAAGCGCGATAGAACTCGGCGCGGCGGCGTGCATTTCGAAGCCTGTCAATAAACAGAAGATCACATATCTCGCCAACCTTTACACCGGCGCCAAGCCGCTCGTAAGCCTACAGGACGGAGAGATTGAAACCTCCTCTTGCATGACCGACCGGGTTCTGCTGGTTGATAACGACCCACTGACGCGCGACATAGTCGAGCTTATGCTTACCCACTCCGGTTATCAGGTGAAATCTGTCGCCCAGAGCGACCTCGCCGAGAAAGCGACGGAGACGGAGTATTACGACCTGATCCTTATCGACATGAAGATGAACGACCTCTCAGGCGAGCGCGCAATCCGCAACATGCACCGCAACAATCCGTACACCCCGATAATCGTCACCACAGCCAGCCCCAGCAAGGCTATCATGCAGCAGGCCATAAGCGCGGGGGCGACCAGTTTTGTAAAACGCCCGGTAGAGGTTTACCAGCTTCTCGACGAGATCAAGAAAATGATGCAGATCTTCCGCGAAAAATAAACCGCTCAATAAAAAAACGGCACAAAAGAAAGGCGCTCCCCGAGAGGAGCGCCTTTTATATTTCACTATATTCGGGTTATTTGTTCCGCGCCTTGCCCCGGCTCTTGAGCTGCCAGTTGCGCTGGTAGTATGCCTGCGACATGCTGCTGCTGTCGAGGATGGACTGGAGCGGCTTGAGGATTTCCGAGATCACACCCGAGGTTACGCGCGAACCGTAAGACAGTTTCCGCTCCGGCACGTAAAGGATGTCCCCGTTGGCGAGAGCAACGTCCGGGGTCTTCCCTTGCTGAATTCCCCACCAGTCGATCTCGATCGGGGTTTTCTCCTTGCCACGGATGATGTAACAGCTGCGGACGTTGGCCGTGCCGATCGAGGAGTCTTCACCATCGCTGTCAGCGTCGGTGCCGTTGGCTTCAAGAATGGCTTCCATAAAACTCAAGCTGCCTGTGTAGTAATATACCTGCGGGGTGCGGACGCGTCCGCAGATATAAACCTTCTTCTCCGTGCCGTAACTGGAGGGGACAAAGATGAAATCGCCCGGCTCAAGGAAGACGTTGTTCTTTGCAAGCTTACGATCGATAAGAAGCTCGCGGAAATCTACATCAAGAATCTTGTCGCCCCGCGCAAGGTAAGCCCCGTCCAGGTCGGCCACCTCGCGGATTCTGTTGGTGTCGTTTGTATTGTCGCTGGTCGAGGTTTGGGGGAGCAAACTCAACACTCCCGCGTTCGAAAGCACGTCCAGAAGTTTCGTATTGTTCTGTATCGTGTGCGCGCCGGGCTTGGCCACCGGGCCCATGACAAAGACCGAGTTGCCCTCGAAGGTTTTCCCGATTACTGTTACGCGCGGATTTTTATAGTAGACGGAAAGGCGGTTTTTGAGAATCTCGCGCAACTCGGCGTAGGTGCGTCCCGCAGCCATGAGCTCGATATCAAAGAGATAGCTTATCCTGCCGTCAGGCCTTACCGGCACCTGCCGCATGGTTCCATCCTCGTAGGGAATCGAGATTTCGAGGGTATCGCCGGGACGGATCAGATAGGCTTTCGCGTCAGGATTAAACCCGCGCTCGCGCATCGCCTCATCGTAAGACGGGCTGAGTTGCGTTTCCGTCCGGGACGCAACCGCGGCCTGATAATTCCCGGCATTCAGAACAGGCTCGGCATTATCGCCACCCCCGATTACGGAGAATCTGCGCGAATTGTTTCCCGGAGCCATCATCCCGCCAACAGAATCAAGCTCGGGCTCGGGAATAAAGTTTGTGCGCTCGTTTAAGGCGACCGTATCGGCAGCCACCACGTCTCGGGTCTGAACAAAAGTTCCGTCAGAACCGAGCCGAACATGAAGACGGTTTACCTCACCACCGGTCGCTGCGCGACTGCTCTTTTCGTCACCAGCTACCCTGCGGCTCCAGAATCGCTTTACTCCGTCGATGGCGCTGCGGTCGTCTATTTCAACCATCCCGTCGCTATCTTCCGGCGCGGCCATGGCCGAGACCTCGGGCTCTCTGGCCGGTTCTGGCGTTATCTTCTTGAACATGGAAGTAACCGGGGCCGTGGCGGAGCATCCTCCCAGCGCCACAGCAAGACCCAGCATTACGGCCATGCGGTTAAACTTGCTCATACCTTTCCTCCGGGGTTCAGGAATCGACATCTTCCTCGTCCTCCCAGTCTCCGTATGTTCTGCTGTAAGGGCTGTAATAATATCCGCCCTTGCTTCTGTATCCGTAATAGGTGTAGCTTGTGGAGCTTTCGCGAACCTTGTTCAACACCGCACCGGCGATAGGCGCACCAACGTGCTGCAGCCGGTAAAGGGCCATCCGCACCGCGCCGATCTCCGCCTCTTCCGCCGCGATAACCATCAGCACACCGCGCATGTGCGGGGCGAGGATGGTGGCGTCCACCACGGGAAGCACGGCCGGACAGTCGACGATAACCACGTCGTACTCGCTCTCGAGTTGATCGAGCAGGGTCAGCATCCGCTTTGATCCGAGAAGTTTCGCGGCGTTGCGCACCCTTCCGCCCGCCGGAACCAGAGTAAGACCGGGAACGCTTGTGCCGTATTTTATCTGCTTATCATCAACCTCACCGCCGAGATAATTGGAGAGGCCACACTCGAGAGCACGTTCGTCCTCGAAAACCTCAACCAGTTTATGTCCACGCGGGCGGCGCATGTCGGCGTCAACCAGCACAACCGAATTTCCTTCAAGGGCATAGCGTATTGCAATGTTTGCGGCGATGGTGCTCTTGCCCTCTCCGCGCAGGGCGCTCGCCAGGAGCAGCCGCTTCTCCGGCGCCCCGGTTCGTCCATAGCGGACGTTGTTGCAGAGATGGGCGTAAACCTCTCCCATGTGCGAGTCCGGATGCTCGGGGTTGATAACTGTGTCGTGTTTCTGCGCCCAGTGCGGGATAACGCCGAGATAGTTGAGGCGCAGGTGGTAATATACATCCGAGGGCGTATGCAGGTATGAGTCCATACTCTCAAGCATCATCGCCACGCCGCAGCCGAGGATCAGCCCGATCAGCGCCGCCACCAGCAGGTCGACCCCGAGGCGGGGGCTATACTGCGAAGCGAGCGAAGCCCGGCGCACGACAACGAAGTCGGGCTCCTTGCCCACGTCCTGTTCAATCATTTCCAGCAGCGCGATATTTTTCGCGGTCTCCAGCGCCTTTGTCTGGAGGAAGCGCACCTCCTCGCGCTTCTCGTCGCGAAGACGCACAAGGTTATCGTCCGGCGCATTCTTTCCGCCACCGACGCTATCCTCCCACCTTGCCTTCCGGTCTTTCTCAACCTTGATCTTGGTTTCGAGTTCGTCGAGAAGCATGCGGTTGAGTTCCAGTTTGTCGTTCATGGCGGCAACGGTCTTGAGCGCCTCGACCTGCGCCTCATCCGGGAGCGGGAACAGCTTGCCATTGGCGTTCACCTCGCCCTTGTCGACAAGGCTCTTCTTTATCACCGAGATATCGTTCAGAATGGTCTGAATCGCCGGATGAACATCATTGTACCTCGTGCGCATCCGGGTAAGTTCTTTCTCAAGCCGCTGCCACTCCATCCGCAGTTCATTGCCATCCACAAAGACCTTTGCAATATCACTGTTCTTGAGGATGCCGAGCCTCTTGGTCAGCTGCTCATAGTTCACCTTGCTCTTGTAATGTTTGATGCGTATTTCCATATCCTCGCGTTCGAGCTGGAGGCGGAAGCTCTCGTCGGCCAGCTTCTGGAGGCGCTCCTTGCCTTCATAAGCGCCGGGATCTTCAACGCGGAGTTTGTCGTTCAGGGTATCGAACTCGCGGTTGGCTTCGGCCAGCTTGCGCAGGTTGGCCTTTTTCATGGACCAGTGCTGATTCAGTTTTTCCTCAAGGAAATTGCGGCGCAGCATCTGAAAATATTCGATTAGGGCCGAGGCTATGCCGTTGTTCAGATGCTTCAGCACAAGGCGTTCGGTACCTTCCGTCCTGATGGTGGCAACCTCGTCGTTGAGGGGCGAAACCAATGCCCGGGCCTGCGCCTCGCGCTCGCCCTGCCCCGCTTCCAGATATCTGCGCAGGGCGGCGGCCTCCTTGTTCGAACCGTCAGCTTCAAGCGCCTCGACGGTTGCTTTGAGCTTCTCGTCGAGAATTTTTCTGAAATCCTCGCGGGCTATAATACGGTTCAGACTCGCATCGACCACGGGATCATACTTGGTTACGCTCTTCTCGTTCGAACCGGCGTTGGGCATATACTCGAGAAGCGAGGTCGAGGCGTATCGGCGCACCGCACCGATGCGGAAGCTATCGGAGATTCCGGGGCTGTTAAGAACCTCGTCGTAAAGATACATCGTCACCGGCAGGATGATCGCGAGCAGCAGAATGGTGCCGAGGTGGCGCTGGAACAGACGGACCGTGCGCTTGAGCTGCAACGACTCAAGATCGCTCCGGCTGTTGCGGGTGAAAAACTCCTGGGGCTGGGATTCGGGCACGGGCACAGGCTCCCCACTCGGCGCGAAGGCCGGAGAGGCATGCTGAGTATCCTCAGCGGAGGTAAGCTTGCGCCTTACCTCTTCCATCTCATGGAAACTGAATTCGTGATCGTCTTTTGACGGCATTTCTCAGTTCCTGCCCGTTACAGAAAATAAGCCCAATGATCAGGACGCAAGCGCACTCTGCCGCATCATGTCATTAACCAGCATCCGAACAACCTCGCTCTCCACCGCTTCCGATCTCATGCAGAAGGAATGGTCGAGAGAGAGCCTGCATAGTCTATTTACTTCGCGCGGAATTCCTCCCGCCTCGGTATACATAAGCCTCTTAGCCTCGTCGGTGAAGACGCTGTACTCGCCCCGGTATCCGGCGGCGTGCATCCTCGCGTCAACATAATCGCCCACCTCTTCCTCATTCATGGCCTTGAGGTGATAGCGGACTCCGACTCGCTGTTCTATCTGCGGCAGAGACCGGACAAGCGCTCCCAACTCCGGCTGCCCCGCAAGGATTATTGATACGCAGAACCTGTGGCCTACATTGAAATTCATCAGATTCTTTAACTCGACCAGCGTTTCGGGAGAAAGCTTCTGCGCCTCATCAATGACAATAACCATCTGCCTGCGCATGCGGACAACCTTCTCATCCACCAGATGCCGGAAGCGGGTAAGCAGCTCATACCTGCTGCCAGACATTACCGCCCGTTTCGGAAGACGCGACCCGGTTCCGGGGCGGCGGTTCATTCCATTGAGAATTTCGCGAAGGATAAAATCAAAATCGCCGTAAGGGTTTTCGAGTTTTACAACCAGACAAGCATTGCCGTTCATTCTCTCTTCGAGGACATTGACCACCGTGCTCTTGCCGCAGCCGCTCTCGCCTGTCAGGAGCCCTATGCCCATGTTGCCGTCGCGTACCATGTAGCACATCCGCTCAAGCGCCTCGGCGTGCTGCTTTCCGGCATAGAACGAAGAGGAGGACGAGACGTTCTCGAAAGGATAATCCTCGAGCCCCCAGTATTCGACATAGCTTTCCATTGACGCGGTCCTTTTTATCCTGCCCGGCGGCTACCAGTTTCCGTCATTACACCACTGAAAAGGTTTGCAAGCAGCACTTCAGCCCACTGCGTATCGGTCGCGGGATTAACCGCCACCTCAGGCGCGTCCGTTCCAAGCCCCCGACCCGCAGCCACATAATCGCAGACAACCCCGATCCGCAAGCTATGTGGACGGAGACATTTTCTTATGCTGCGCGCCTGTTCGAGATCGCCCTCCGGATCACGCCCTTCGATAATGATAAAATCGGGACGATTGCTGGCAATGGCAAAACCGAGGTCGAATTCGCTCTCGACCTCGCTGATCTCTATCTGCCCGCCCCAGATCACGGCCGCCTCGATAATCTGCCGCCTGAGTCCGGAATCGGAGAGGCAGATCAGAAGCTTGCCGCTGAATGAATTTTCAAGACGGTGCATCGGAATATCGTAAGCGCGCATGAAGTCCATCAGGTCACCACGCATTATGCGCATGGCCCCACCGGGGGTGCGGTATGCCTTGAGCGCGCCGCGATTGACCCACCGTTTCAAGGTGGTCAACCCCAACCCGCACAATTTCGCCGCTTCGCCTGAGGTAAAACTCTGCTTCATCACAATACCCGAAAAAATCCAGTAAAAGTTGAGGCGATACGCCTGGCGCATCGTTCTATCAACTTTTATCGGCTGGATTCCCCCAAAAACTTGATCTCTTTGCCGACAAACAGTCATTTTTTTCATTTTGGCCGCATTGAACGACACAGCCGATACGGTCGGAGTGGTCATTTTGGTCACTTTGGGCACCAGTGAAAGCCCAATTTGCGTAATTTTGCGGTCAAATGCAATATTTGCCATGATCTCTTAACCCAAGCTTAATTTACAAGTTATGGCAAACCCACGAGAAGGTTATTGCAGAAAAGAGCGAATTTTGGTAGGGTTATGTCCTTGTTTCTGACCGCATAAGTACATAGCGACGGTTATTTTAAAAAGCCAGATACGCTCCGGCATTTATATATAATGAAACGTGATATCTGCCGAAGACGAATTAGCGCAAGGAATCCTTGAATATGCCCCGAGCTAGCCTCTACACCATAATTGCCTTCATGTTTGCCTGCACCTGCTCCCTGGCAGGTGATGCCGAACCTGAAAAGGGCGAAGAAGCACCCAAAATGACCTCCCGGCAGAGAGTTCTGCTGGAGAGCGTCAAACCCCTGCTGGAGGTAATCGACACGAACGAGGGGATTGAAAAGTTCGTCACCCTTCCCACCGGCGGCGGCAACGCGGCGCAGCATTACGCCAAGCTTGAGATCCTCTACCCGAAGGAGCAGCTCAAGGGCAGCTTCCACGTCGCGCCCGACGGTCAGGGGGTAAAGGAAATCCTCGAAGCGGCCAAGATAAAGGACTGCTCCCTGAGCCCGCACTTTTATCCGCAGATGGAAGCCGGCACCAGCAAGCAACCCGACCTGGTCGTGTTCCAGGCATACCTTTCCGCAATTCTCGACCATGCGGAGGCTCTGGCCAAGGCGGGACAGACCAAAAGCGCAGATGAAGTATATAACAGCGCAATGGTATGGGGCTGGCACTTTACAAAAGACCGCTCCAACCTTGTGACCCTCATGATCGGCCTGAGCATCGAGCGCAAGACCTCCGAACCTTACGCAAAATTCCTCCGCCGTAATCTGCTCTTCAAGAAGGCCAAAGCGGCCGACGAATTCTGCAAGAGGACAAAGGATATCGACCGCACGGTTGCGGCCAAGGCGCAGGTTTTCCTCGGTGACTTCCGCAACTTCAACTGCCTCTACTCCGCCATCGAGGTCGCCAAGAATGACAAAGACCCGCTCTGGCGGCAGGAAGCGGCCATGCGCCTCGGCGTAATGCGCCACGGCGCGCCAGACGGAATGCGCAAGGTTCTGGTCAAGAACAAACCACTGCAGGATATGGCCACAGCCGCCCTGGTCGAGATGAGCCAGAAGGACAAGGCGCCGTGGATTCGTAAACTCGCCGCATGGTCTGTGCAGCACATCACCCCCGAACGCTTTGCGGAAATGCGCCGCCAGCAGCTTATCGAATCCCTCAAGGAAAAATCCGAGAGCGGCGATCAAGGTGAAGACAAAGAAGAAGCAAAGAAAGAGTAACGCGAAAACTTAAGTGCATAAAATAAACGGAGCAAGGCGATGCCTGCTCCGTTTTTTCATTCAACCGTTCTGCGCCTGAGCCCTATTTGGTTGTAAAGGTAAAGACCCCGTCCCAATCATCACGGGGCGGATTGTTCCTGTAAAACCTGACCCGGTCCAGATATTCCTTGTAAAGGACGCGCGGGCACTCCTTGTCCAGCTCTTCCATAATCTTCCCGGCCTCGTCGAATTTACGATCAAGAAAAAGCGTCCTTGCTTTGCAGAAAGCCTCGACCCTGCGTCTCAATTCCGGCGAAGGCTCGCCCTTGCATAGCAGTTCATGGATCATAACCGGCTTCTGCTTTCCCTTTACCCGCACCAGATCAATCGGCTGGGAGGTGAAGCCGCTGCCGATCGCCTCGCGCGTAGATTCGCTGATTATTATATTCGTGCCGTAAGCCTTATTGATCCCCTCAAGACGGGAAGCGAGGTTGACATTGTCACCGATGACGGTGTAATCGAATCGGTTGCGGCTACCCATATTCCCCACGCTAACCGCTCCGGTGTTTATGCCGATGCCGATATTGATCTCCGGCAGACCGCGTGCGTTCCACTCAATCTGAAGTTCGCGGAGTTTATCCATCATCAGCAGTGCGCTCTCGGCAGCATGCACCGCATGCTCGTCGTCGTCGAGGGGTGCGCCCCAGATTGCCACAACCGCATCACCGATAAACTTATCCACCATGCCGCCAGTCTCCATCACGATATCACTCATGGCGGTCAGGTATTCGTTCAGGAAGTTGGACATCTCGGCCGCATCCATTTTCTCGGAGATGCTGGTAAAGCCGCGGATATCGCTGAAGAAAACGGTCAGAACCCTCTTCTCCCCGCCGAGGGATAACTTCTCCGGGCTCCGCATCAATTCATTAACCACGTCGGGGGAAACATAGCGCCCGAAGGCCCCGTGAATAAATTTGCGCTGCCGACCTTCGGTAAGATAGTTGAACATGGTCACGGTAATAAAGACCACAATGTATGTAAGGAGCGGGAAGACTGTTCCCACATATTGGTTGCGGAGGAAGAAAAAGTAATAATTGCCCACCATGATACCGCTGATAAACAGAATGCCGGTAAGGCCGCCGAACATGGGCCCGCCCTTGGCGAGGACAAGGCTCAAGAGAATCCCCCCCACAAGGGTAAGCCCCATGACAAAGATCGCCTCTTTCTGTACATCGTATTTGAAATAATCCCCTTTAATTACGTTGTCAATAAGGTTGGCGTGCACCTCAACGCCGGGGAAGATCTGACTGAAGGGGGTAGACCTGACATCAAAAAGACCCGCAGCCGTGGGGCCGATGAGAACATACTTATCCTTGAAAAATCCCTTTTCGAACTCCCCGCGCAGAACTTTCGTCGCCGAGATATAAGGGAAGGTATTCGGCCCGCCGCGATAGTTCACCATAACCCTGCAGACGGGATCGGTGAGGACGAAGCGGTTGTCCAGAAAAAGCCCGTAAATACCATGGGGGGTAAAGGCGATCTCCATCTTCTCCGGCGGAACATCCAAGCCCTCGCGGAGCATCTCAAGGGAGAGGGAAGGATAGACCACCCCGTCGCGGTATTTCTCATAAAGGTCAACGCCATCAACCATTGAAGCCGACTTCTGGGCTTCGGGGGCGAAGCGCATCAGTAACGGCACGCGCCGCACAATGCCGTCGATATCCGGCGTTGGGTTGAAAAAACCGGAACTCAGACAGGAATCGCGGAACAATTCCAGATTGAGTTCAGGCCGGTATCCCTTCTCAAGAATTCTCAGGAAACGCCGATACTCTTGCTTGTAGTTGCCGATAAGGATGCTGTACTCGGTGGAGATGCGCGCATGCTCGTCGCCGCTTTTGAGATTATCCTCCTCCTTCTCAAAGAAATACCCGAGAATGGTCGGCGTCTCCTCGAGGGCGTCGGCAAAAATCCTGTCGTTATCTATATCCTCCCGGCCCTCGATTTTCTCCACAACGCTCGACAACAGCTCAGAAGATAATGACTTTTTCAGGAAGGGGATAAACTTTTCCGGCGAGGTGCGATCCTCTTCGGAATAAACAAAATCCAGACCGATCACCTTTGCGCCGTCGCTGGAGATATTGCGAAGGATTGATGCCATATATGTTCGCGGCCACGGCCATTGCCCAAGTCCGTCGGCTTCCGGCTTTTCCAGGCTCTGCTCGTCCACCACGACGATGACAACATTGCCGGTAAGTTTTTCTTTCTGCTCGCCTCGAATCCGGAACATGCTGTCGGAGATGCGCCAGTCCAGCGTATTGATTATGTTCTTGAATTCTTTCGATCCCCCGCCGGTAACGGCGAAGTAATAAAGGAGCACGGCGGCAAGGGAGACCAGACAGCCGGCCTTGAAAGGTGAGGGTTTATATAAGCGACGTAGAATTTTCAAAATCTGCTCGCCTGTAAAATCATGGTTAACGAGATTGGCGCCGGATTTAAGTATTCTAGCAGACCCGACCGTGGAGTTTAAATGAAAAAAGGGCGGCATCTTGCCGCCCTTGCAACATGAATATGAATTGCTATTTTCTCGCGCCGTAAACACCGTAGAACCGATCGCCGGACATATTGGCAAAGAAGTTACCGCCCACCACCGTGGCGCCTGGTCCGTAAAAGGTCCCGTTCGCTTCGCTGGTTGACGCACCGGCGACTGTGGTCTTGAATCCGGCGGAGGTTACTGCGGAGGTATTGAAGTTGAGCTGGGTCGTATCGAATTTGACATAGCTCTCGCCACCGCCGACAATCTGCGAATTGCCGAAATCGATCTTGACCCGGCTTATACCCTTAGCCAGATCAGTAAGATTTCCGTCAGTGTTGATTTTAATTCCCTGCGCCTCTCCATTGTAAATACCGACCAGACCGGCCTGACCGATCATAGAGGCAACCTCGGTTGCAGGGGTTCGCTCTCCTGCCACCCACATGCCCTCCGCCATGTACGCATGGGTGGGGCTTGCCGGGTCATTGAGCGACAGTTCCCACCACCCCCACCTGAGGTGTTCGGATATACCGGCGCTAAATGCCTTGTCCGGGTCTTCGCTGAGGATATAGCCACCGTAAGGATTAATGCTGGCCGAGGCGGCACCTGAACCTAAGGTTCCGGAGGTTATTTTAGCTGCGATTATTTCTTCGCTGATGGCTGCAGAAGTGGAACTGCTGCCGCCTATGTTAATCGCATCTCTAACAAAAATCGTGCCACCGCCCTGCTCGGCAAAATAAAACTGGCCATTAAGGGTGCCGCTGTCCCAGTCTAGGTTGAGCCTGAAATTCGGGTCTATATTGGTGAAAAACTTTGCGGTATAACCGTCGAGGGACTGCGCGGAGCCCGCCACATACCCCTCCCACACGGAAGTTCCGCTTGGCGCTTCCTTTCCTGGATCGGCGGTCGCGCTGATCGAGGTATCCCACGTTCCCGCTGCCGGGTCGCCAAGACTTGACCGTCCCTGATAAACAACGGAACTCGCGCTGAGACTTACGCTGCTATAGGAATTACCGAAAGAGCCGCTTCCCGCAGCACCATCGGGAGCAAAAGGTTCGTCATCCGGGTTTGCATTGGAAGAACCTTCGCCGTTGCCGAACCAATTGATATTAGTGATTGTGTCCCCGTTGATATCGGCGACAAAGAGAATTGTCGTGTTCCGGTCGGTACCGAGCTTATTGTCCATCACGCCGATCATGCGGCCATTCTTGAAATTGGCGATAACATCCACCTTGCCACCCGCGTTAAGGTACTGCTGATTGAAGGGGGAATTAAGATAAAAATTGCTTAGTGGAGTACCTCTGTAACGAACAACCATACCCGCAACCTTAGTTGCTCCGGTATCGGCTATTGCCGAAGTCTGGCTTGCATCAGCCGCAGCACCGGAAGCAGAGCTTGCCGCGTCGGCCGCGGGATCGCCAAGGTCGTCACCCGCCGCAAAGCCATCATCAGTACCAGTCCCGTCATCGGCGGCCGTCCCGTCCCCGCCTTCGGCTACGTCACCGCCGGTATCACCACCGTCCGTGGCATCACCGCCATCAGCGACCTGCTCATCATCACCCGCGCCGTCGCCAGCACCATCGTCGGCCGCGGCTTCTTCTCCATCACCGCCAGATGCGGCCAGCTCCTCTTTCATCTCGCCCATCATCATGCCTGACATGTTCATGGGTTTCATGGGAGCTTCGCCGGGGCCTTTGACTATCGTACCCATCATGGGCTTCTTGAGCGGGACGCGTCCTTTCCCATTCCCCACCCAGATACCGAGGAACTGCCCGGTTTTCGGATCCTTCTTGCCACCTTCAAAGGCGACGGCAAGCTGCTTGTTACGCAGACGGGCCGTATACATGGAACCGCGAATACCGATGGTTGCGGTCGGGGTTTCGGTCTTGAATTTTTCGGGGGCGATATCGACAATCTTCCCGCCCATGACACGGAAAACGCCTTCCTTGACGCGGGTTGTCATCTTGCCCTTGCCCTCTTCGGGCTTGAATTCGTACTCGGCGATTTTCATCTCGCTCTCGCGCCCGAGACTAACCACAGTCTGGTCACGGAACACCAACTGCACCCTGCCGCGCTTGCCGGTGATGATGACATCTTCCTTGTAGATCGGACTTTTCAAATCAAGATCGCGCGCATCGCCTTTTGAGTTTTTCGCCACAGCCTTGCCCTTGATCGCGGAGACAAAGCCTACAGCCGAGTCCTCCTTCGCTTCCTCACCACCAAAGGCGGCAAAGCTTGAAATTGCGGCAAAAAGAATGATCGTGCTCAATGCGTAACGAAAGCGCAACATCTGAACATCCTCCACATGCTTCAAATTTATCCAAGTAGTTCAGTCTTGGCCGAGATAAGCCTGCTTAACACTGCCGGACAACCACTATATTTTATTACAACGATAGCTGCGCGGCAAGCCGCTTGTCAAAAAAGACACCGCACAAACCGAAGCACAAGCAAACAAAGCCTTCAACATCAAGAACTTGAGCGAAAGCCAGCAACGCGCAAACCGTCAAACACTCCGACTAAAAATCCCACGTCATGGTAAAGCCGGAGACTGACCGGTTGTAATTATAGAGGTCGATATTGGATTCCGACTCGGTGTAAGTATGGTTTATTTCGGCAGAAAGGTGGGAGGTAAACTTTTTCGAGATACCAACCGAATAGTCCCTCACATCATCCATGCGGTCAACCCCGAAGAGCGGGTCAATATCCTGATAATCGCTCATCTGGAATTTGTACGAGGCGTAAGCCATGAAACCTTTTGGCAGAATGCGGTCATAGCGCAGAGAGCAGCGGAACTTATCGTAGGAATAAATTCCACTCTGCGCGTTTTCGCTCTCGAGCTCAAGGCGCGTTGAGATTCTGTTCTTGCCGAAGATAAAGATCGGCCCACCGCCGAAGACGAGATTATTCGCGTCCTTGTTGCGATTCTCGTGATATTCCTTATTCTCGACTTTTGCGCCGATGCTGAGAATTACATTGCGGTTAAGCACAAAGGTCCATGAATTGCTCGCGCCCAACGCCTGCAGGTAAAGATTGTAATCCTGATGAAGCTCGGTGTAGTGGAACTTGATATCCCAGACGAAGCGATCGGTCTCGAGCGAAGGGCCGGTCATGCCGCTGAAGTAAAGCAGGTCGAGATCATTCTCGTCGAAATACAGAGAGGTATAACTCACGCCCGTCGTCTTCCAGGCGAAGAGCGAATCGGCGAACTTGTATTTATGGTTGAGCACGAGAGTTGAGGTCCAGTACTCGTCTCCGGTCTGCTTTGAGTTGTCCCCGAGAATGACATCCCCGAAGAGGGTGCCCACGTGGTCATCGGCGGGGCTTACGCGCACGTTGTCGTCATAATGCAGGCCAAGGCTGAAACTGCCGCTGAAGAAGTTTTTCTTCTTTGTACTCTCGATAGCGTCAAGAAAGAGCCGGATCTTCTCCTTAACAGGGTTCGGCGGCTCCTTGTCCATTATATCCTTGAACATCTCTTTCGAAGTTTCATAGTTACCGAGCTTGTAATAGCTTCTGGCAAGCTCTAGCTTCACTCGTTCAAGGTCAGGCTTGATCATAAGGATACGGTCGTATGCCATGATCGCGCTCTCGTAATCCCCACTCTCGAAAGCAGCGCGGCCCATATAGAAATTGCCGTCAATGCTGGCGGGGTCGATGGCGAAAGCCTTGAAGAACACCTCGTATGCGGCCTTGAACTCTCCCGCATCAAAGAGCTTCATGCCTTCGCCGAAGAGCTTGACCGCCTCGTCCGGCGCCTCATGCCCGACGACGCCCCCCTCCTCCGCGCGCAGCGGAAGACATGCAAAAAACGCAACCGACATGACAAGCAGTAAAAGCCGACCAGTCGTGTTTATCCACTCCCTGGATATCACTGGAGAAAACCCCCTATAAAGCACCCCCGTGCTGATAAATAACAACAAATTTCAGTATAAACTATAGGGACTTATCAAAACAAAAGCAAGCTTTGGCTGCGGTTTTTACCGACATTATATTGCCCCATCAAGGCACGGCACAGCGAAACAGGTCGCCCCGCATCCGCCCGACGCGCCATTTCTGGCATGCGACTGACTGGCGCCGGATTTTTGGTTTCCATAAAACCACATTTAATCTATAAATATAAGTATCAGTTTTATGAACCAGTTCTATCAGTAATACGTTTATGGTATTGGCTGGGCGGTGCATTGGTCATGGCATCTGGCACAGCCAAGAGCCAGTCCCATATATCCACGCAACCCTAGATAACGGAGACGAGCCGATGGCATTATTTCCCGCACCGGGCAAGGAAAACCCTCAGATCAAGCTCTATGTTCTGGCCGCCTTGATGGCGGTGGTGACCATGGGGCTCTTCACTCTTGAGAATTTCACTAACGGCGCCCCCAAGGTTCCCCCGCCCTCGGAGCAGGAGATGGTTGTGGCGGACGAGAACGGGACAGTGGACGATCCCTTTCCTGATCTTTATGTCAGGCCCAACCTTGAGAAGCAGAACATGATCGACTTCGTCAGCGAGGATGACGAGGATCTGGGCAAGGCAACCAAGCTTTTCCGCTACCGCCCCGCTTTCGAAGAGGGGTTTGCTTGGTTCAAGGGTAAGAGCAACGAAGAAATCAAGAGCATGGCCCTGCCGAGATGGGAGTGGAATTTCGTAAAAATAATGCGCGACGTCAACAACTGGCGTTTCCAGATCCTGCACGTATACGGCATGCTCCTGCATTACGAGAAACTTGAACTGGTAAACATGCCGAAGGGTTTGCAGAAACTACACCTGCTTATCCTGATCAATCCGCGCACCCTCGAAAAGATGACGGTGCTTACCCCCCTCATGCCCAAAGCAGCAACCGCGCTCAAGGGGATGAGCGAAGGGTCATACCTCGCGTGCGACGGCCTGTATTTGAAGCGCCACGTATATGTAGGCAACGACGGCATCAAGCACACACCCATGTTTCTGGCCAAACGCGTATACTTCGCGAGCGAGCCGATCTCCTATCCGGAGCGCTTGGACGAACGTGGCGACCCCGGAATTGATTATAAGGAACTCAAGCCTGAGCACACGGTCAAAGCGCTTGACATACCTTTTATCGAGCAGAATATCCTATCGCTCTCGAAATCACAGCAGGCTTATTCTATCCCCAACGCTATTGACGCGCGCGAGGAAGCCTCCGACATCCGCGGCGACAAGCCCGCCCTCGACCATATTTTCGAGTACATATACAGCATGTCGGACGAGGAGATCGCGAACATGGTCAACCCCGAGGTTACCTACCTCAGCACCATGGCGGAAAACCTCCCTCCCCACTGGATGGTAGGCAAGATCACAAGATTCCGGGGCATCGCAAGCAGAGTCATAACCTACCGCTTCCCGAAGGACACCCTCGGCATCAAGCGCGTCCATCTTATCATCGGCCATGACCTGCGCCTTGGCGGGCCCGACTTTACCTGGGCGATCGCAACCCTCAACCTTCCCAAAGGCCTGCGCGAGGACGACGAGATAACGGCCGACGGGGTTTTCGTAAAGCTTTACCCGTATAAGACGCCAGAGCAGAAATGGCACTGGTCGCCCCTTATCGTCTGCAAAGATGTCAACATTATCGAGCGCACCCCTCCGGGACAGGTCACGCCGACCTATATCGTCATTGCCGTCGCCGCATTCACCCTCGCCTTCCTCATGTACTGGGCCAGCAACCGCGACAGCAAGGGCCTCTCCGACGTCCGCCAGCGCGTCCTCCAACGCCGCATCGCCCACGACAAGAAGGTGGCGGAAGAGCGTAAAGCGAAGAAGGAAACGGAAGGGGAAGAAAAGGAAGCGAAAGATATTGAAGAGACTCCCGAAACCGAGGATACTAACTCAGGGCAAGAATAGTTTATCGGATGTCAAGGGAGAGGATCATGTCAGACCGCCGCAGGAGATTGTGGCAAATACTGGAGGTGGCCGAGGACGGCGACAATGCCAGCCGCATATTCGATATAGCAATCTCTTGCGTGATAACAATAGCTGTATTGGCCGTCATTTTGGAGAGCGTACCTGCACTTAAAACCGCCCATGAGTCCATGTTCAAATGGCTCGAATGGGGTTGCCTTGGCGTGTTTATTCCTGAATATTTTCTGCGGTTGTGGGCGTGCAAATCAGATGACCGCTACAAGGGGAAATATGGACGCCTGCGCTGGTTCCTTTCCCCAATGGCTGTGATAGATCTGATATCAATCATACCCAGCCTTTGCTGGTTCTGCGGATGGGATCTGCGCTTTTTGCGTGCAGTACGCCTTATGCGCCTATTGCGCCTTGCCGGCTACAGCAAAGGGCTCCGCATTTTACATCGAACCTTCGCCGAATGCAGATCACAACTCACGATCTGCCTTTCTGGAATGTTGGTATTACTTGTGATAGCCTCATCACTACTCTACTTCGCCGAGCATGAAGCCAACCCTGAATCTTTCGGCAGCATACCATCTTCAATGTGGTGGGGAATATGCACCCTGACAACGGTAGGTTACGGGGACGCGGTTCCCGTCACAACAATAGGCAAACTCATGTCTTCCGTCATCTCTATTATGGGGATCGGTATTTTTGCACTGCCTGCAGGCATAATCGCAGGCAATATCGAAAAGGTGTGGAAGGTTGACGCAAACAAAGACATCACCTGCCCGCACTGCGGAGAATCCTTTCCGTCAGACAAGAAAGAATAATTCAAAAGATCGAGGACATCAAAATCGGCTTAATTCAGTGAGATTCGCCGCTCCCCACCAGTTCCGCAAACTGCTTGAAGGTAGCGTGTTTGCCGGAGAATAGTTCCGGCTCGAAAGCCCAAACAACGCCCATCATGTCAAATTTACGCATCCGTTCAAAACATAACTGCATCGCCTTGAGGTCTCCGCTGCCGGTGTTTTCACCCCAGAAACGCAGGCGTGGTTTATGTGCTCCGGCAAGGAATGACAGGTAGCGCGCCGGGGACCAGCGTTTCTGGTCGGGGCTCTCGTCGTCGCCGAAGGTGGGATTGGAGTCGAGCCATGTGGTATAAACGATAACGTCGGGATCCTTGATGCCATCCACGAGCCGCTTGAAATCGTAGCCGCGCGTGATCTCGCCGTTGGCGTTCGCTAGGTCGCCCTTGACCGCATCCTCAATCTGCCCCGGCCGCAATCCCCACGAGGGGTACATCATGATCAGCGGGCCTTTGTAAAGCTCACGCGTGGAGGAAAGTTGCCAGTCGTGATAATTCTGCAGGCAGGACATATACCATTCGACAAAAGCCCGCGCATCGGCGTGGCCCTCGCCCTTGCCTGAACTACCGGGCACCCATCCCGGAACCGGACACGGCTTCATTCCTGCGGGCAGGCCCTCGGCTTTCCCCTGGGCGATATCGTCGTATGCCCAGAAGCAGGTCGACTTGCCGTTGAATTTCGGCAAGGGATAGCAGAGCTCGCCGTAGTATCCCCAGCCCAGACGGACTGCGTAAAAATCGGTGCCCAGCGCCTCAAAAACTTTCGCGATAAAAGCTTTCTGCTTCGCACGGAGTGTCTTGTTGAAAACCGCGTTGACTCCGTTGGTCCCCGACTTTTTATCTTCATTATACGCATCGCCGTACTGGTTTACGAATCGGCTGTGCGGATATTCGAAGACCCACGCGGGGGGATATTGGAGGCCGAAATCCAGAACCACCAGCATTCCCGCTTTCCTAAACAGCGCCAGTTTTTCCGCCACCTTACCGATATAAGCGGCGTTGAATTTACCTTCAAGCGGTTCGTATTGATTCCACGCAACAGAGAGCGTGGAGACGGTAATCCCGGCTTCGTTCATCTGCGAAGCTTTGGCGGGGTCGCACTGAAGGGTGCCGAAAAGGTGTGGTTCTTTCGCCTTGGTGTCTCCACCGTAACACAGCCCGGTTAAACAGAACAGCGCCATCGTCAGCGAGGAGAGGAATAAATGCAGGCAGAGATTTTTTGTCATGTCTGGCCTTTCTAGAAATCCTTAACCATTCCCGCTTCTCTGGCGAGATTATCCTCGCTGGAAATGCGTTCCTGTTCAAGCCCG
>JAFGWW010000033.1 GCA_016936955.1 Planctomycetota bacterium
GAGAGCATAGCTCTGGAAGAAGAGGGTGTCGTCAGAACGGTCTTCGTGCATACCGCGGGTTGTGCGGCCGCCACCAGTGGTTTCGTTGTTCTGGAAGAGGGTGAGGTAGACGTTCAGGAGATCCTTGTAGTGGTAAACGGCCTCAATCTGGAAAATGTCACTGGAACATCCGGAAGTAAGATCGTTGGTGCCGATTGAGTTGTGGGCGTTGCTGGCCGTCTCGCCGGTATTGTCTTCAAGGCCGCTCAACCAGTAAGCCGACCCGTCGTGCAGGCTAGGAGTAATACCCGCCCACTTGTCCATGCCGTAATCGATCCCCTTCTTACCAAAGACGAGATCGAAGTTCGAGCCGCGGACCTTGTTCCACTGGAAATAAACCTCCTCGAGGAGATCATCCTGGTCGGCGGTCTGGTTCCACATGTCATCGATATCCAGCTTTATGTAGAGGAAGGTATCGGCGCTGGCGTTGATCTTGAAATCAAGATAGGCACCGGTGCAATCGGTCGGAAGGCCGGTTCCGAAGTAAGTGCTGTCGACTTCGTCATTGGCATCGGCGTTGGCGCCCATGTCGTCGCGGCGCACGGCAATGACATCAACATCAACCTTTCCGCCGATCTGGATACTGCCTTTTTTCTTCATGCTCGTAAGGGAAGCGGCGTCCCCGCCAGCAGCCGGGGCCATGCGCGCACTCTCAAGCGATGCGACCTTGGCCTTGAGATCAGCCAACTCCGATTTCAGCTCGCCGTTAGCCGAAACAACTCCGCAGCAGGCAAGCAGGAAAGAACCAACCAACAGAACCCTGTTCATGATAAACCTTTCTGTTCTCGCTAAAAAATAAAGTGCAACCAGCCCAAGGGCATTCTGAACAACGCCAGAAGAAAAGGGATATTATTTATTCCGCGGAACATGTCAACACTTATCCGTATTGAATCCCAATAAAGATAACAAAAGTGCGTAACCGTTCATTATGGCACCATAAGGGCACAAAAAAAGGCCAGCACTGAGTGCCGGCCTTTTGAATTATTACTTGTTTGATATTACGCGAGAGCCTTGTTCGCGGCCTTCGCGAGGCGGGACTTCTTGCGGTTGACCGCATTCTTGTGGAGAAGACCCTTTTTGCCGGCCTTATCGATCGCGCCGGAGACCTTCTTGAGTTCGGTACCGATTACGCCGGAATCCTTGCTCTCAAGGGCTTTGTTGAAGCCTTTTACGACCTTTTTGAGCCTTTCCTTGCGTACGCGGTTCCTGAGGGTACGCTTGAGGGACTGGCGAATACGTTTCTTAGCTGATGCATTGTTAGCCATTTATCATTTCCTTTTTGAACCACCCCCGCCGCTCAAGGCAGCAGGTATTAGAATTAACCTTAGTCTCGAAGAGGGAAAAGCTTACCGGCAAGACCCCGATCCGTCAAGCCATTTTTAACTTTTCGGAACAATTTTATCCGGCCAGCGTAAGTTTTTTAGCAGCAGCAACTTAACCGACAAGCTCCTTGATCTTCTTCTGCAATTCCGGCACCTTGGCCTTCACATCCTTGAAATTAATCTCGGTCTGGTAAATTTTGGTGTAAAGTTCGAGCGACTTTTTGAGGGATTCGGCGTCGCCTTTCGCCTCGAAAGCCATGGCCTCGTAATACATGGGGTCGCGGATCTTATCGAAAAGTTCCTGCCCCTTGACCGCGTTCTGATATTGGTTGATCGCCATGTCATACTGCTCCATGGCATGGAAGGAGCGGCCGAGAATGGTGAGGGCCGTAATCTTGTATTTCGGGTCTTTTCCGGCAAGCTGAAGTTCGCCGATGGCGCCGTCGTAATTCTTGGTCTGGTAGTAAAGCTCACCCAGCTTGTAATGGAAGAGAGCCTTGAGGGGCTGTTCTTTTACGCGGCGCTCGTATTCCTTGATCTCGAAGACAACGCGGTCGCGATTTTTCTGCTGGTAAGCGCTCTTGGCTTCCTGATCGTTGGGATTGGCCTTGAGCCGGTTCTGCAAGGCAAGCAGATCCATGCGTACTTTCTTGATCTCAAGGTCGCCTAGCTTGTCCCTGACGTTACTGTCGGTCGGGTTGAGCTCGAGCGCTTTATTGAAATACTTCGAAGCTTCCTTGTAACCGGTTTCGAAATCGTCCAGGTTATAAAAGATGTCACCGAGCTGGATATAAACCCTGTGGTCGTCCGGACGGTCTTTTGCGTCGTGGGCGAGAATATAATTGATCGCCTTGTTGCGCTGCTCGTCCGTCTTCATGGTGCCGCTGACAAGCTCGAGATGTTCCGCCTCCTCCGAGTCCTTGACGATCTCGTGGGAACCCTGCGCGAAGGCGTCGGCGTAAGTATCGCTGGTCATCAGGGCGCTGGCGTTTCTGATCTCCTGCCCTACGTCCGCCTTGGGGTCGATCTCCTGAATGCGCTCATAAGTGCTGACCGCCTCGGAACCGCGGCCAAGGTCTTCGTAAAGCTTGCCAAGAGCCCAGAGGTTATCGATATCCTCACGGTCGTGCTTGTCCGCAATTTCCTGACGCTGCCACGCCGCAACCTCGATAAACTCCGCATCCTCGGCGCATGTTGCAAGCTGCTTGAGAAGGCTGATATTATCCGGTGCGCAGGTTATCGCATTTTCGCAGGCGATCATGGCCTGCTCTTTCTTGCCGAGGGTGGCAAGAATTATGGATTTGAGGTAGGGAACCAGAGCCTTGACAAAACTCCCGCCGCCGCTCTCGTTGGCCGCACGGCTCTGGGTCGCGCGAAGCTTGATCCTGGCATCAATGTTTTCGGGCTGCAAGGAGAGCGCTTTTGAATAGCTGAAAATCGCCAGACCGTAATTCCTGCGATTAAGGGCCTCCTCAGCCTTCTTCATGAGCTTGCTGATATCAACCTTTGCCAATGCCTCTCCTCCCCCTATACCGAATAACACAGAGCCTGCGCTACACTTTGATGGAACATGACAGAATATCGTGGTAATGTTATTGCTTTAGTGCCTGCGCGTCAACAGAAAAGGGCGCAATTACCCCCTAAAAATACCGGCAACCTCTTACTAAATCGCGATTTACGCGTCATTGAAGTAAAGCTCGTCAAGCTCCTCCCGCAGCATTTCATAATATTCCGGGTGGTCTTTCAGAAAAATGGCGGGCTTATATTCCGGATCACCGGCCACATAGGGGCAGTCAGCGGGCAAAATTCCAGCTTCTTTCGCAGCTTTGATGCTCAGGCACCGCTCATTGCCCTCCATACGGTTCTCGTATATATTACACTTATTGTCATCCAGGTTCAGGTGGCGGCACGGCACGTCGGTTATAAGGACAAGGCCACCATCGAGAATAAACTTCTCGTAACAACAGGAGCCGCAACGGCGACAGAGATTTTCCAATTCTTGCTGCACTCAACAACCTTCCGCATGGGCCAGACTGGAATTCTATCGCGAAAGATGGAAAAGGCAAGTGCGGCGCTTTTTAAGATAAGCGCACATCCCGTTTTTTTCCCTTTCAAATTTCAGGGCATAACCGTTAAGCTTAACACATCGGACAATCTCAGAATGTAGGAGAGAACACATGAATCTTGATGCCTGCCTCAAGGAACTCGACAGACAGGGCGGAAGCGACCTGCACCTCAAGGTCGGACGTCCACCGCTGATGAGAATTCACGGCGACCTGCTCCCCACCGACGCTCCCTCCCTATCGGAAGAGGAGCTCAAGACAACATTGTACAACATCATGAACCCGCGCCTGATCAAGGATTTCGAGGAGACCCGCGAAGCCGACTTTTCCTACGAGATCGCCGGGCTCGCGCGCTTCCGCGTAAACGTATTCGTCCAGCGCGCCCACATCGGATCGGTCATGCGTCTGATCCCTCTCGACACGCCGACGGTGGAATCCCTCGGGCTACCGGAAGTCCTCAACAAAATC
>JAFGWW010000309.1 GCA_016936955.1 Planctomycetota bacterium
CTGGGCGAGATCGGCGAGAACGGAAGCGGGCCGGTTGCTCCGGGTTCGGCCGGAGTGGTATTCGACCTTCCCGACAACGCCGAAGGCTCGCTCAGAATTGTTGCACAGGCGAGCGACGCGATGGATGTAGACAATATCGCATACGCGGTCCTTACCCCGGCGCAACCTATTCGAGTTTTGCTCGTCTCCGGCGGGGAGGGGGGCGATTTCAAGGGCAGCTATTTTATAGAGTCGGCGCTCTCGGTTGACGCGAAGAATACGGTGTACTATCTTATGGCTGCCGCGGATTATCCCAAACGCGGCGTACCGCGCGGCAAGGATGGCAAGCGTTATGAGATGATTATTTTCGACCGCTTCGCCCCCGACGAGGTTCCTCCTGGCGCGAGTCTCTTTATCGACGTGGTGCCGAAGCTTCCGGATATTTCGGTGCATGAAAAACCGGATATGCTTTTCGCGCCGATCGTCGTGGACTGGAACCGGAGCCATCCGCTCATGCGCGGGATGAGCCTGCTGGATAAACTCAGCATCCTGCGGTGCCGCAACCTCAAGCTTGACGGCGCGTGGGCGAGCGTGATGGACGGGCAGGGGATTGAGCTTGCTTCGGCGGAAGAACTTTCCGATCCCGCAAAAGTTGCCAAGGCAAAGGAGGACGAGGTGCCCCTTCTGGCCTGCATGATCAGCGAGGAGAGGCGGGTCGCCGTTCTCGGATTCAATATATGGGAAACCGAGCGCTGGCCCTGGCGCGTCTCCTTCCCGCTGTTTATCAAGAATAGCGTCCACTGGCTCGCGCGCCCGGCGGGAATCCAGCGGGCGGTAAGTTATCACACAGGCGAAACCCTGCGCGTGGAATATAACGACGAGGTGAGTAATGTGGTCGTGCAGGGGCCGCCTCCTGCAGACGAAATTTTCAAACCCACCATGTCCGGCACGCGGAGCCTTTATTTTTCCAGAACCTATGACTCCGGCCTCTATCGGGTGAAAGCCGAAGGCGCGGAGGATCAGCTCTTCGCTTTCAATCTCCTCTCCAGCTCAGAGTCTTACAATACAGCCAGAAGCAAAATCCGCTTCGGTGACGAGGAGGTGGACGGAGTCAAGGGAGAGAGCCGTACAAATCTCGATTTGTGGCCTTATCTTGCGGGGTTGGCGCTGGTCTTCCTTTTTGTGGAATGGTATGTCTATAACCGCCGTGTTCTAGGCTGAGCTTATTTCTCTATCATATTGACATGCGTCTCGCGGTGGCATAGAATATACGATAGAAGTTGAGTTATGCCGTTTATCTACGCAACAGGATTTACGCATCATGAGTACGGTTCCGCCTGACATAAGAAGATACGGGAAGATAGTCAAGCAGCTCGAACGCATCAATAGCCCGTCGTCTCCCGAGAAGCATCTTCTCGACTATGCCCGCCTCCGGCTTGCCGTATGGGCCTGCGAGGAAGAGAATATGAAACCCTCGCGGGAAAACCTTCGCGGCATTCTCGGTGATTACGCCGTTGATGCGCTGAAGTGCTATGAGCGCATGGTGCGGGAGGGAACCATCTCTGTCTCTGGCAATGCCACCCAAAGAACCGGCAACACCACCGGCGCCCTCTCCTGAAACGCAACGCCTGTCATATCAGAAATAATCCCGAAATTTTCCATTCCTGCGCTGTCCCGATATATGGTTTATTGCATGAATTATGCACGGATAACTGCGTGGGGAATTGCGCGCCCATGCGTTAATGCTAAATTTTAGTGCGTGATTACGTCGGGCGTTTAAATTACGCTTCGATTATTTTGATGGGGTCGGGCATTACAAGGATCTTGCCTTTTGCTTTGGCCTGCCTGATCATCTCTGCTTCCGCATCTTCCGAGGCGGGGTATCCCCCGATGTTTTCGAATAGCATGCGGCTGATATATACCCCGTGTTCGGGCAATACCTTACCGAAAAAACTGGCCGCCATGTTGAGCCTGAATGATTTCCATCTTCTGGTCCAGTTGTTGGCGATACACCTCACCGGCCACCACCCCGCGCATACCTTTGGCTCTTCCAGTGCGCCGATTATATAGGAGCCGGCATAGACCGGGGGCCTTGCGGAAGGGGTGAGGAACCAGAGCGCGGTTCCGCGCGCGTGGCAGACAGCCTTGTTGATTATGTCGCGGGGGGAGCTGTCGCCGCGGATAATATTTGCGCCGTTGTTCCTGCCAATGGCCACGGTTTGATCGGTTGAACCGCAGTCGCAGAGGATTACCTCAAGAACTTCCGAGCGTTTGAGGCTTTTGAAAAAATCCTCAAGCTGCTTTTCCGCATTCTTGACCGGGACTAATAACGATACCCCTTCGGTCCAGTTGTTCATTCGGCCTCTTGTCGTCTTATGGGTGCAGGCGCAGTCATGCGCCGATTATGCCTCGTGAGAGAAGATCCTGCTCCAGTTTATCAGCGTTCTCGAAAATTACCGCGTCCATGCCGGCGGCTATTGCGCCGTCGATGTTGGCCGCGAGGTCATCGGTGAAGAAGCACTCCTCCGGCAGGCAGCCAACCTTTTCAGCCGCCGCGAGGTAACATTCCCGTGCCGGTTTAGTCGCGCCAGTCTTGAAGCTCAGGGTCGGATACTTTACATTTGCCACCGCCGGGAACTTCTTGCAGATATGGCTCCAGTGCATCGGGTCGGTGTCGGAGAGTATGCCGACCTTGACCGATTCGGCGCACAACTCAAGCATTCGCGCCATGCCGCAGCCCATCAAGAATATATCGCACCAGCATTCCCTGAATTCGTCGAAAGGCATGGCCAGTCCGATCTTTTCGCAAGCCAGTTTGTGAAATTCGTGCGGATCGATCCTGCCACAATTGTAATCCGTAAAAAGCCGGTCGTCGGTTAGCCTGCGCAAAACCTCGGAAGGTTCTCCCTGAAGCGCGCCTGTAAGTTTCCTGAAGAGCCCGCGGTCAAAATCAATATCGACCAGAACCCTGCCGAGATCGAAAATTACGGCTTTAATCTTGCCCATTGCAGTGCCTTATGCCCTAGAGGTCGTCGGACGGGTGCTCGGTCTGGATTGTGGGGCGCACCGGCTCTGCCGTGCTTGCCGGTTCGGCCGTGCCGTTGTCGGAGCTCTCCTCGTCCTGTGTTATCCCC